>NZ_JBSFUU010000022.1:0-126832 GCF_053591955.1 Streptomyces sp. NPDC002845
GGATCGGCCTGAACGGCCTCGTCCTCAAGCGCCGGACGGGCTGGGGGTGCCTGGCCGGGGCTGAAAAGGCTTGGCGCGGGGGCGGGCCGACTGGTTGCAGACTGTGCCGAAGCCGCGCCCCTTCAGGGGCGCGGGGCTGTATCGATGTGCGGCTCCGCCGCGTGGGCGCGACCAGCCACACACAACCCGCAGCCCCCAACCAAGCCACACCATCCACCCCCTACCGGCGGGGTCGAAGGGGCGGAGCCCCTGGAGGATGGGACGGGTAGGGGCGGCGGGGGCGAGAAACGCCCCAGGGAGCCGGGACGCGCGCGGACGTGCCCCGTGGGCGGGGACGCCCAGGCCTTCGTCGCCCCTCGGCTTCGGCCCTAGGAGCCTCCGGGGAACGCCCCGGCAATCCCACCCGCGCCCAACCGCTCAAAGCGTTCCTGGACGTTCGCCGCGAAGGCCTGCTGCTCCGCGCCGGGGTAGGCCTGGCCGGTGATGTTCATGGCGACGGTGAGGACACCACTGATGGGGGCGCCCGGGGAGGTACGGACGGGGGTGCAGAGGAAGCTGAACTCCTGGGGCTGCGGGAAGTCGTACGTGGTGATCTGGGCCCGCCCGAGGGTGGCCGCCCGCCCCGTGTGGTACGCCTCGTCCATCGCCTTGAAAACGCCGATCGATTCCAGCCCGGGCAGCGCCATCCGGCCGGGACTGAACTGGGGGACGCGCCCGAACGCGGTGCCCTGCTTGCCGTTGGCGTAGCGGAGCAGATGGTTGGGCCCCTCGGTGAGCATGATGGGGAAGGGCGCACCGTCGAAGACGGCGAAGAGCTCCTGCTGCTGGGCCAGCAGGCTGTCGCGGAGCTTGAAGTCGGCGAGCAGCGTCTCGGAGAGCTCCTGCATGCCCTCACGGATCTCACGGTCCCAGTGCCGCGGCTTGGTGTCGGCGACACACACGGTGCCGAGGATCATGCCGCTGTTGTCCCGCAGCGGAGTGCCCAGGTAAGAGCGCACGCCCATGTCGTTGACCAGCGGGTTGCCCTTGAACCTGGGGTAGTCGAAGACGTCGTCCAGGGCGAGTTGGGACCCCTGGGCCACCACGTGGGGACAGAAGCCGTAGTCGTTGGGGGCTTCCCGGGCGATGTCGCTGAGATCGAAGACTATGCCCCCGCTGTCGGGATTCGGCTTCTCGTCGGGCGAGGCGGAAGGCACGTACATGCCCCGGAACATCTGCCGCTCGTCGTTGATGAAGTTGACCATGGCCAGGGGAGACCGGGTGAAGCTGGCCGCGAGCCGGGCGACGCGGTCGAAGGTGGCCTCCGCCTCGACGTTGTTGAGGCCGAGAACCTGCAGTCGCAGCTTCCGCTGCTCGCTCGCCGCGCGCGCCTGGTCGGATGTCGTCAGGGGATCCATGAAGTCAGATGAAAGCAGAACCTTGCCCTCCGCGGACCACCGCACCCGTTATTTTCCGTCTCGTGCGTCTCGTCTTCAACACCTGGAGCACCGTGGCGACTTGACTGGGTGTCTCCCGAACCGCCCGCCGATCGCCCCTCCGCCGTCGCCTGCCGCGGGTGCCCAATCTCAGAGACTGTCCAAATTTTTACAGGTTTCAACCACCAGCGACGACTTCTCGCCAATCCTTGATCGGGAAACGAGCGGAAACGATTTTGCGTAAGACAATCGTCCGGGGGGCCGGTTTTCGACGTTCGTATGCGCGTTCGGGTGGGAGAGAGGGCTGACAGCGGTGGGTCACGAGCAGTCGGAGCTGCGGCCGCCCCGCCTCCAGTGTGGGATGGAACACCCTGGCGCCCGAGGCGGTTTCACGCCAAGATCCACTGAACGCACAGCGCCACGGTGCAGCATCCGGACCGGCCGTCCGCCGACACGGTCGGGTTTGGACGTGCCTGGCTGAGAGCGACGGCCCGGTGACGAAGGTGTTGACAGCCCCCACCACCATGTAGTCCGTTCTCATCCGCCCGCACCCGGGAGATCCCCGGTGGCGGGACGGGCGTCAGACGCGCCAGGACGCACGCACATCGACGAGGCAGCGAAGGAGAGTTCCGTTGAAGAGGTCGGACGTGGACGCACGGTCGGTCGCGGTCATCGGCATGGCCTGCCGTCTCCCGGGAGCGGCCGGGACCGACGAGCTGTGGGCCCTGCTGCGAGAGGGCAAGGACGCCACGAGCGATACCCCACCTGAACGGTACGACGTGAACGCCCTGTACGACCCCCATCCGGGCCCCGGCAAGCTCGCCAGCCGACGCGCCGGCTACGTCGACGAAGTCGCCGAGTTCGACGCCGAGTTCTTCGGGACGTCCCCCACCGAGGCCGTGGAACTCGACCCGCAGCAGCGGCTGTTGCTGATGACGGCCTGGGAGGCGCTGGAGGACGCGGGCCAGCGGCCCGACGCACTGGCCGGCAGTCGCACCGGGGTCTTCGTCGGCAACGCCCGTGCCGACTACCTGGAGTTGGCGCTCCGTCAGGGCGGTGACGCGATGTCGGCCGCCCAACTGAACAACTTCCGCTCGCTGCTGTCCGCCCGGCTCTCCCACTTCTTCGACTTCCGCGGCCCCAGCGTTGTCGTGGACACGGCGTGCTCGGCCTCCTTGACAGCCGTGCACCAGGCCGTGCAGAGCCTGCGCGCCCGGGAGTCCCCCGTGGCCCTCGTCGCCGGGGTGAACCTCAAACTCCGCCCGGACGAAGGGGTCGTGATGACCGCGGCCGGGGGCATGTCCGCCGACGGCCGCAGCAAGTTCGGCGACGCGAGCGCCGACGGCCACGCCCCGAGCGACGCCGTCGCCGTCGCCGTACTCAAACCGCTCAAGGACGCCCTCGCCGACGGCGACCGTGTCCGCGCCGTCATTCAGGGCAGCGCCCTCGGCAATGACGGCCGCACCAGCGACACGGTGCTCAACCCGTCGCTCACCGGGCAGATCGAGGTGCTCCGCTGGGCATACGAGGACGCCGGGCTGAACCCCGCCGACGTCGACTTCGTGGAGGCGCACGGCTCCGGCTCCCCCGTCTTCGACGCACTCGAACTCGACGCGCTGGGCGAGGTGCTGGGCGACGGACGGCCCGCCGACCGGCCGCTGCTGGTCGGCTCGGTGAAGACCAACATCGGCCACGCGGAGGCGGCCGGCGGCCTCGCCGGGCTGATCAAGGCCGTGCTGTGCCTGGAGCACGGACAGGTCCCCGCCAGCCTCCACCACGACGAGCCCACTCCCCATGTCGCCTGGGACAAGCTGCCGTTGGCGATACCGAGCAAGTTGCACGACCTGCCCGACCGCGGCCGGCCCACCATCGCGGGCATCTCCGGACAGGGCTCCTCGGCCCTCAACGCCCATGTGGTGATACGGCAGGCCGACGCCCCCAAGCCCAAGGGCAGGCAACCCAAACGCGGCACGCCGTACGTCCTCGCCCTCTCGGCCCGTACGCCGGCCGCGCTCGACGCGCTGGCCCGCTCGTACGCCGAGTACCTCGCCCCCGACGGACCCGGTGCCACGTACTCGGTCCGGGACATCTGCTTCAGCGCGGCCACCCGCCGCCAGCACCACGAGCACCGCATGGCCGTCGTCGGCGCCACCCACGAGGAACTGGTGGCCGCCCTCACCGGCACCCCGGGCGGCTCCTCCCCGCTCGCCGACCGCTACCGCGAGGGCCAGGACGTCGACTGGGAAGGCGAGTTCGGCAAGGGCGCCCGCTACGTACCCCTCCCCCACTACCCCTGGCAGACCAAGCGGTACTGGCCCGGCGAGGCACCCGCGGAGGAGAACGGCGACCTGTCCACGTGGGTCCTGCGCGAGCACGCCCGCACCGGCTTCGACGACGGCTCCACCCTCACCGAGATCGGCATCGACTCCCTCGCCAAGCTCCGTATCGTCGTGGAGCTCACCAAGCGCTCCGGCCAGGAGGTCGACCCCGAGGAGTTCGGCCGCCTGCGCACCGTGGGCGAACTACGCGAGTGGACACAGGCCCTGGAGGCCGCGACCCGATGAGAGAACAACGGATCCAAGGCGCCGACGGGGGCGAAGGTGCCGAGAGCGATCTGTCGACCGCGGACGGACCGAGCACGGATGAACCGAGCAAGGGCCGGCCGCGGCCCCTGTACGACTGGTTCGCCCTGTCCGCCGACGAGTTCGGCGACTGCGCGGCCCTGGAGGTCAAGGGCGAGCAGCTGACGTACGCCGAACTCCGCGACCTCGCGGAGCGGCTGGCAGCGCGGCTGGTCGCGGCGGGCGCCGGTGTCCCGCCGCGACGGGTCGGGCTGCTGGCCGGCCGGTCGGTGACCGCGTACGCCGGATACCTGGCGATCCTGCGGATCGGCGCGGCCGTCGTCCCCCTCAACCCGGAGCATCCCGCGACCCGGACCAAGGGCATCGCCGAGGCGGCGGAGCTGGACCTGCTCCTCGCCGACGCTCCGGGGGACGACGACTTCGGGATGCCCCGGCTCGTCGTACCGCCCGGGGAGCTGGCGGCTCTGGCCGCCGAGCCACAGCCCGACATGGAGTACCCGCGGGTCGGGGCCGACGATCTGGCGTACATCATCTTCACGTCCGGATCGACCGGTACGCCCAAGGGTGTGCCGATCACCCACGGCAACATCTCCGCCTGTCTGGAGCAGGTGGCGTCCCGCTACGAGATCGGGCCGGGCAGCCGGCTGTCACAGACGTTCGAGATCACCTTCGACGGTTCGGTGCACGATCTGTTCGTGGCCTGGGCGGGCGGAGGCACGCTGGTGGTGCCGGCGCTCAGCCAGTTGCTGTCGCCGGTGAAGACGGTCAACAACCTGCGGCTCACCCACTGGTTCTCGGTGCCGTCACTGATCTCCTTCGCCTCCCGGCTCGGCACACTCAAGCCCGGCAGCATGCCGACGCTGAGGTGGAGCATCTTCGGCGGCGAGGCGCTGCCCCTGACGGCGGCCCGCGAGTGGCAGACGGCAGCGCCCGGAAGCAGGGTCGAAGTGCTGTACGGACCGACCGAGTTGACCATCTCCTGCACGGCGTACCGCTTCCCGGCCGACCCGGCCGACTGGCCCGACACCCCCAACGGCACGGCGCCGATCGGGAACGCGTACCCCACACTCGACATCCTGCTCCTGGACGACAGCGGCGAGCCCTCCGACAACGGCGAGCTGTGCGTACGCGGCCCCCAGCGCTTCCCCGGCTACCTGGACCCGGCCAACAACCCCGGCCGCTTCCTCGACCTCACCCCGGGCGAGGAGATCGCCGAGGGCCACTGGTACCGCACCGGCGACCGGGTCGCCCTGCGCGACTGCCACCTGGTGCACCTGGGCCGCACCGACCACCAGGTCAAGCTCCGGGGGCACCGCGTCGAACTCGGGGAGATCGAAGCGATGCTGCGGCAGCAGCCGGGTGTACGTGAGGCCGTGGTACTGGCCGTGCCCGCGGCGGACGGCGAACCGGAACTGGAGGCCGTGGTCAGTGGCGCCGGCTCCGATCCCGACGCGTTGTTCGCGCGACTGGGTGAGCGGCTGCCGCCGTATATGCTGCCGCGCCGTATCGCCGTACTGGACGAGTTGCCGCTCAACACCAATGGAAAGATCGACCGGCGGGCCCTGGCCGAGCGGTTGCGCTCGCGCTGAGGGTGCCGGGTGAGCGCCGTACGGGTCAGCGCCGTGGATGGCTGCGGGCCGTCTGTGGTTGCTCGCGCCCACGCGGCGGAGCCGCACAATGTCACAGCCCCGCGCCCCTATCGGGGCGCCCCTACTCCCCAACCCCCGTAATGAGGCACCCACATGTTCGACGCCATCGTGGTAGGGGCGCGTTGCGCCGGAGCTCCTGCTGCCATGTTGCTGGCCCGCGCGGGACATCGGGTCCTTCTGCTGGACAAGGCCGCCTTCGGTACCGACGTACTCTCCACGCACCTCATCCACCAGCCGGGCGTGGCGACTCTGGCGCGCTGGGGGCTGCTCGACACCTTGCGTGCCTCCGGGTGCCCGCCACTGGACCGGGTGTCGTACGAGGTGGCCGACGTGCGGCTCGACGGGTGTGCCCGGGGCGTTGAGGGGCAGCGGGCCGGGTACGCGCCGCGGCGCACGGTGCTGGACCCGATCCTGATCGAAGCGGCGGTCGCGGCCGGGGTCGAGTACCGCGAGAAGTGCCAGGTCACCGAGTTGCTGTACGACGAGGACGGGCGAGTCGTCGGGGTCGAGGGCAGACACGGCGGGCAGGCGTTCAGCGAGCGCGCCCATCTGGTGATCGGCGCGGACGGGATGCGGTCCACGGTCGCCGGGCTCGTCGGGGCGCCCTTCACGGTCGAGGACGAGCGGCTGACGTGTGCGTACTACGCGTACTGGGAGGGCGTCCCGGCCACGATGGAGCTGTACGAGCGGCCCGGGAGCTGGGTGGCCGCCGTGGCCACCCACGACGGGGCGACGCTGGTCCTGGCGTACTTCCCGCAGTCCCGGTTCGACGAGGTGCGCGGGAACGCGCACCCGGCATACATGGGGCAGATACGCACCACCGCGCCGGCGCTGTACGAACGGCTGGAGGGGAAGGAACCGGTCGAGCGGCTGCGCGGGACGGGTAACCAGCAGAACTACTTCCGGCAGGCCATGGGCCCCGGCTGGGCGCTGGTCGGTGACTCGGGCCACCACAAGGACTCCATCACGGCACGGGGAATCAGCGACGCCTTCCAGCAAGTGGAATCGCTCGTGAAACACGCGGGTGACGTCCTCGGCCACGACCCGGCACGGCTCGACGCGGCGCTGCGGGAGTACGCCCAGGAGCGGGACGGCGCGCTCACCCCGGGATACGAGGCCACGCTGGGGGTGGCGCAACTGGCGCCGAACGAGCACCGGTTGTCGCTGCTCCGGGCGGTGCAGACGGATCCGGAGCTGACCTCGATCTACTTCGACACGGTCGCCGGTATCGGGTCCGTGAGCGCCTTGTACACCCCCAAGTTGCTAGCGCTTCTGTGATCTTCGTCAACTACGCTGCTCATGCCGGTAGTTGTGGTCAAGCGGATGCTGACGGTGAGGCGCTGGCCTGGTACGGTTCACCAGGCCGCTGACATTTGCCAACGCAGTGTCAAGGCGGCGCGCGGGGGATCTCGGGCACCACGCACCACCGCCCCTACCGTCACCAGTGTTTCGCTGTCGTACGAGGAATCAGATGCCAGGCACCCGAGACCGGCGGACACGTCATCGGTCCGCCCCCCGCAAGAATCTCCGGTACTCGTTCGTCGTACCGTTCGTCGTGCCCGCGGTCCTCGCCACCGGCGTATGGGGCTATACGGCGGCCGGACTCGCCGACGAGCAGATACAGGCGCAGGCCGAGTCCGACCGGGTCTCGTCGGTCGCCGCCCCGGCACAGGCCCTGCTGACCCGGCTGCAGGAGGAGCGCCGGCTGACCGCCGTCTGGCAGGCGAGCCGCGGCGACAAGACCCGGCAGGACCTGGACGCGGCCCGTGAGGAGACGGACGAGGCCGTCTCCTCGTACCGCTCGGCATCCGAGTCCGCGCTGGACACCTCGGCCCTGAGCAACGGGGCCGACAAGCTCGACGAGGCGCTGGACAACCTGGCGGAGCGGCGCAAGGCGATCGACGAGCGCAGCCTCGACGCCCTCGGTACCTTCCAGTACTTCACCGGCGCCGTCACCAACTCCACCGACCTGCTCGCGTCCGCCGTACGCAGCGAGGACGGAGCCCTCGCGCAGGCGGGCGCGGCCACGACGGCTCTCGTCCGGCTGACGGAGATGCTCTCGCGGGAGGACGCGCTGGTCTCCGGCGCGCTGTCCTCGCGCCGGATGAGCGCTCAGACCCGCGCCCAGTTCGCCCAGTATCTGGCGGTCCAGCGGGAGTTGCGGTCCACGCTGGCCTCCCGCGATCTGCCCGCGGGCGGGTCCTCGGCGTACGGGGAGATACGGGAGACCTCGCAGTGGGCCACGGTCGGCACCGTCGAGAACGCGGTCGCGGGCGCCGGCGGCTCGGCCCTGCCCCGGCGGGCCACCGACTGGACGGCCGCCGCCGACGCCGTGATCGGCGACCTGCGGACGCTGGGCTCGGACGCGGTCCAGGGCATCGCCGACGAGGGCGCGGAACGCGCCGACGACCTGATGCTGGGCCTGCTCCTGGGCTCCGCCGCCACCCTGGCCGCCCTGGTCGGCGGGGCGCTGCTCGCCCTGCGCAGCCGGCGCTCGATGCGGTACCGGCTCACCGAACTCCAGCAGAAGACCGAGGAACTGTCGGGCATCTGGCTGCCCGAGCTGCTGACCCGGCTGGAGCGCGGTGAGCGCGTCGAACCCCAGCCGCTCTCCGACCGGCCCCGCCACGCCACCGACGAGGTGGAGCGGCTCGGTTCGGCCATCGACCACCTGGGCCGGGTGGCCGCCGACACCGCCATCCGGCAGAACCTCGGCCGTGAGGGCTCCGAGAAGGTCTTCGCGCAGCTCATCCGCCGTACGCAGATCCTGATCCACCGGCTGATCTCGCTCCTCGACGACCTGGAGCGCAAGCACGAGGACTCCGACCTGCTGAAGGACATCTTCAAGGTCGACCACCTCGCCACCCGTGTCCGGCGGCACGCGGAGAACCTGGTGATCCTCAGTGGCGCCCCGCCGAGCCGCCGGATGACCGCGCCCGTCTCCGTCACCGACGTGATGCGCAGCGCGGTCGCGGAGACCGAGCAGTACACCCGGGTCAAGGTGAAGAACCTGCCCGCGGACCGGCGCCTCGCCCTGGCCGGGCGGGCCGTCGCCGACGTGACCCATCTGCTCGCCGAGCTCATCGAGAACGGCACCAGCTTCTCGCCGCCGGACACGCACGTGTTCATCAGCGCGACGAAGGTGGCCAAGGGCCTGGCCGTGCACGTCGAGGACCACGGCCTCGGGGTGCCGGACGAACTGCGCGAGCAGGCCAACCAGTTGCTCGCCCACCCGCCCAAGCTCGACATGACCGCGCTGGGCGAGGACCCTCGCCTCGGCCACTTCGTGGTGGCGCGGCTCGCCGAGCGCTACAAGATCAAGGTGGAGCTGCGCGAGTCCGTGTACGGCGGCACGCTCGTCGTCGTACTGCTGCCGGCCGAGTTGCTCGAAGAGATCGATTCGCCGGTCTTCGACCAGCTCAAGTCGGCCGCGGTCTCGTCGGGCCGCGCGGTGCCGACACCGGGCGAGCGCGCCGGGATCGGGGCGTCGTCCGACACCGCGGGCGCCGGGATCCCCTCCACCGTCGTCGAGACCGCGCTTGCCGGAGTCGGCGCCGGGAGCGGGGGCGGGTCCGGGACCTCCGGCGGTTCCCAGGTGCTCGCCGGGGTGGCCGTGGGCTCGGCCACCGCCGGGGACACGCTGACGCACACCCGGATGCCGGACTACAGCGGGTTCCCCGATTACGGAGGTGCAGGTCTGTTGCCACCCGCCTCAGATCACCCGTCGGCCGGGGAGCCCGGTCCGGGCGGGTGGACTCCGCCGCAGGAGCATCCCGTCCATCGCGCCGAGGCCTCGGCCGGGTCCGGGTCCGAGTCCGGATCGCGCTCCGGTGCGAGTATGAGTCCTGGTTCTGGTCCTGGTTCTGGTTCTGGTGCTGCCTCTGCTTCCGATGCGGGACTTGGTGTCGGCGCGGGACTCAGCGCCAGTACGAGCACGAGTGCAGGTATGAGTACGAGTACGGGTTTTGACACCGGAGCCCCGACCAGGCTCGCTGCCGAAACCCGTCGGGCCGCCACGCCCCGGGACTCCTCCGGCCCTCTCACCACTCCCACGGTCCTGCCGCAGCGGACCCGGGGTGCCAGCCTCGCGCAGCAGTTGCGCAAAGAGGCGGGGCACCAGGGCGGGCGGGACGACGACGAGGGCGGTCTCTCCCCCGACGCCTCGGCCCGGGCCATGATCGCCATTCAGCAGGGCCTGAAGCGGGCCAAGTTCTCCGAGGACGGCGAGGCGGACGGCCCCGACGGCCGGACGGCATCATCGCGCGACCCCGACGCCAACTGACGGGCGCCTCAGTTGCCACACGGATGTGGCGCACCCCCCAAGGCGCCAGCTGACCGGCGCTTCCCCCGGCGCCGACTTACTGTGAGGAACATTCAGGAATGACTGAGCAGGTACAACCCGGTCCCCAGCTGGACTGGCTCCTGGACGGACTCGTGGAACGGATACCGGAGATCCGCTGCGCCGTGGTGCTGTCCGGGGACGGCCTTCTCATCGGCAAGTCGAAGGACATCCGGCGGGACGACGCGGAGCACCTGTCCGCCGTCGGCTCGGGCATGCACAGCCTCGCCCGGGGCGTCGCACGCCACTTCCACGGCGGAGAGGTCCAGCAGACGGTCATCCAGATGGAGCGGGCGTTCCTCTTCGTCACCGCCGCCGGCCGGGGCGCGCGGCTCGCCGCGATCGCCTCCGAGGAGGTGGACGTCGGGATGATGGCCTTCGAGATGGGCACGCTGGTCAAGCAGGTGGGCAAGTACCTGAGTGCCGCGCCGCGTGTGGATACCCCCTCCGGCTACGTCAAGGATGCGTGAACCCAGGTGGCTCGACGACGAGCAGGCCGGGCGCCATGTCCGGCCTTACGCCATCACCGGCGGTCGTACGCGCCACAGTCAGCATCACTTCACGCTGATCACGCTGGTCGTCTCGCGCTCGGAGCACGAGTACGACCATGACCATCTGGAGCCGGAGGCCATGGCGATCCTCGCCCTGTGCCGCGATCGCGCGGTGGCGGTGGCGGAGATCGCCGGCCAGCTGGACCTGCCGGTGAGCGTGGTGAAGGTGCTCTGTGGGGACCTGCTCAACGCCGAGCTGATCATTGTTCAGTCCCCGCCCGCGCTGAGCGAGCAGCCGAGCGTGGAACTCATCGAAAGGGTGATGGATGGTATCCGTCAACTCTGAGCCGGTCCTGCCGACCGCGCTGAAGATCCTGATCGCGGGCGGATTCGGTGTGGGCAAGACCACCATGGTGGGCTCGGTGAGCGAGGTTGCCCCGCTGGAGACCGAGGAGCGCATCACCGCGGCGAGCGTGGGTGTGGACGATCTGGCGGGCGTGGAGAAGAAGTCCTCGACCACGGTCGCCATGGACTTCGGCCGGATCACGATCTCTCCGGAGCTGGTGCTCTATCTCTTCGGTACGCCCGGTCAGGACCGCTTCTGGTTCATGTGGGACGACCTGTCCACGGGTGCCCTCGGGGCCGTGGTCCTGGCGGACACCCGCCGCCTGGACGCGTCCTTCGCCTCGATCGACTTCTTCGAGGCCCGCGAGATTCCCTTCGCGGTCGGCGTCAACTGCTTCAACGGCCGCCGCGAAGCCACCACCGAACAGGTCCGCCAGGCCCTCGACCTGGACCCCTCCACACCGGTCGTCCTCTGCGACGTCCGTGACCGTGGCTCCAGCAAGGCGGTGCTCCTGGCCGTCCTGGAGGCGGCCCGGAAGCAGGCGGCGGCCCGGTTGGCGGCGGTAGAGGGCCGCTAGGGGGTGTTTCGAAAGTCCCGCACAGCACCCACGGCGCCCGGCACGCACTCTCGCCGCACCAGCCGAAAGCCCAAGTACATCCAGTACGAGAGCTTTCGTCCGGCACGCCGAGAGCACGCACCGGACACCGCGGGCACCGCACAGGACTTTCGAAACACCCCCTAGGCCGTCCCCTACGGCCGTTCGTTTTCGCCCCCCCGGCTCAGCGTGCCGTGCCCAGTGACCAGTGCGGCGCGCTGCCGGCCAGGCGGCAGGTGAGGAAGTAGAGGGGGATGGGCGGGGTGTACGGGGTGTCGCCCTCGGGGCTGTGGATGAGGAGGAGGCTGTCGGGACGGGGGCGTGGGCGGGTCGCGGTCCAGGACGGGTCGTAGAACTGGGCGCCGATCACGTAGCTGGTGGTGGACGGCCAGGTCACGCCGATGTGGGAGCCGGAGGGAACGACCCACCACCAACGCTCGTCGTCGGCGAAGACACAGCCGATACGGGGCAGGGAGCGCATGATCCGCTCCCCGTGCTCCCGCGTCGTACCCACGGCGTCGCACCCCAGACGGGGCTGAAGGTCCGGGGGTATGGGCAACCGGCCCGGCAGCCGGCCGTATGCCCGCGTTGCACGGCGCCCGTGCGCGAGCGGTGGACTCAGATCCAGGGTGTGCTGTCGTTCCATGAGGCATGGGCCCTTCGGCCGAGGCGGGGGACGGACCGGTCGAGGTGGGAGGCCGACGGGAGTTCGGTGTCCGTGAACTCCCCTTCCTCCGGAGCGAGTTCGGCCCAGACGACGCGCCCGGAGCGGTCCGCGGAGTCCGCCACCCCCCAGTCACGGCTGACCACACTGACCAGCAGCAGCCCGCGACCACCCTGATCGTCGGGGTCCGCCTGGCGCCGGGCGGGGTGGGTGCGGCCACGGTTCTGGTCCTCGACCTCGATATGGAGCCGTTCGCCGAAGGCACGCAGCCGGCAGATGATCCAGTCGCTCGCCGAGTGGGTGAGCGCGTTGGTGACGAGTTCGGAAACCACCAGCATCGCGTTGTCGCACGTCTCGTCGCCCGTGCCCCACTCACCCAGCAGCTCACGCACGGTCGCACGGGCCACACCCACCGACGCCGGCGTCGCGGGCAGGCCGAACAGGGCCTCTCTGTCGGGGTACTCGTCCGCCGTCGCCGACCCCGGCACCCGGGGCCGTTCGGACGGGCGGCTCAATGGCTGGGGGAGGGAGGGCGGAGCCATCGCCGTTCGCCTTTCGTCTGCCTTCGCACCAGGGACGGTGCCGGGGCCGCGCCGACCGGCTTCACGCCAGGCACCGCGAGAGGCGAGAGCGAGAACTCACTCATCTCACGGCATCAATACGCGACGAAGGGTGCCGAGTCGCAGCCCCATCTCCCCCAACGGAGCTGCCCAGCCGCTTCCTTCACCGGCGGGTACGGTACGTCCACTGTGACACCTGCCAACAACGCTCCGCAACCAGCAAGTTGAAAATTGCAATTCATCGGGTGCATGCTGCCCCGGCGGCCGATGATGGCCACAGTTGATCGTGAAAGACTCCGACCTCGACACCCGGTGTGAGGGGGTAAGGCGTGACCGCGGAGACCGACTGGGGCGGCGCTCCTTCCGTCCTGCGCATGATCCTGGGCAAGCAGTTGGAGGAGCTGCGGACCCGCGCCGGGCTGTCGTTCGAGGAGGCGGGCAGGACGATCGGGGTCAGTCACTCCACGATCCGCCGTATGGAGGCGGCCAAGGTGGCCCGGCTCCGGCTCCCGGACGTCGAGAAGCTGCTCCAGACGTACGGCGTACGGGACCAGCAGGAGATCGACACCTTTCTGAAGTCGGTCCGCGAGGCCAACAAGCGCGGCTGGTGGCACACATACCGGGATGTCCTGCCGGACTGGTTCGCCGCCTATCTGAGCCTGGAGCAGGCGGCGCTCCAGATCCGGGCGTACGAGTCCCAGTTCGTGCACGGGCTGCTGCAGACCGAGGCGTATGCCCGCGCCCTGCTGGGCGCGGGCAATCCGCACGCCCCGGCCGAGGCGACCGAGCGCCGGGTCGCGCTGCGCATGCGGCGCCAGGAGCTGCTGACCCGTGAGGCGCCGCCGCGGGTGTGGGTCGTGATGGACGAGACCGTGCTGCGCTGGCCGGTCGGGGGCGCGGCGGTGATGCGCGCCCAGATCGACCATCTGATCGAGGTCAACGCGCTCCCGAACGTGACGCTGCAGATCATGCCGTTCGGGAACGGCCCGCATCCCGCGATGCGGGCCGGCGCGTTCCATCTCTTCCGGTTCAGGGCACGCGAGTTGCCCGACATCGTCTATCTCAGCGGCCTGGTGGGCGCTGTGTATCTCGACAAGACGGACGACGTCGTGGTCTATCGCGAGGCCCTGGACCGGCTGGGCGCCCAGTCGGCGCCCGCCAGAAAGACCGAGGCCCTCCTCGGTGCGATACGCAAGGAGCTCTGACGTGCACCACCCCAGCAGCCACCCTCACTCGATCAACCACCACTCGGGCAACCCGCACTCGGGCAGCCACCCCATACACAACGGCATGCCGTCCCGGGACCTCGGCGTCCGCGGCTGGGCCAAGCCGTGGAGCGACGACGCGGGCGGCGCCTGCGTGGAGGTGAAGAGGCTCGCCGACGGACGGGTCGCCGTTCGCCAGTCGACCGATCCCGACGGCCCGGCCCTGGTTTTCACCCCGAACGAGATGACGAGCTTCCTGACCGGCGTGAAGGCGGGTGAGGCCGACTTCCTACTCTGAACTGCCTTGTTTTTACTGAGCGTCCACCACTTTCACTCAGACGTTCACTCAGATCCACGACCCGGAATGGGAGGGGCCGCGTGCCCGACAACGGATGGCCTGCCGACCGCATCGACACCGAGAACGCCCACTCGGCGCGCATCTACGACTACATCCTCGGCGGTAAGGACTACTACCCCGCCGACAAGGAAGCGGGCGACGCCATGGCGCGGGAGTGGCCCGCCCTGCCGATCCACATGCGGGCCAACCGCGACTGGATGAACCGCGCGGTGCGCTGGCTGGCCGAGGAAGCGGGGATGCGCCAGTTCCTCGACATCGGCACCGGCATCCCGACCTCGCCCAACCTCCACGAGATAGCCCAGTCGGTGGCCCCCGAGTCCCGGGTCGTCTACGTGGACAACGACCCCATCGTCCTCACGCTCTCCCAGGGCCTGCTGTCCAGCACGCCCGAGGGCAAGACGGCGTACATCGAGGCCGACTTCCAGCACCCGGAGGCCGTTCTCGGCGCCCCCGAGTTCCTCGACACACTGGACCTGTCCAAGCCGGTCGCCCTGACCGTGATCGCCATCGTCCACTTCGTCCTGGACGAGGACGACGCGGTCGGCATCGTCCGCCGCCTCCTCGATCCCCTCCCCTCCGGCAGCTACCTGGCGATGACCATCGGCACCGCCGAGTTCGCCCCGGAGGAGGTCGGCCGCGTCGCCCGCGAGTACGCCGCCCGCAACATGCCGATGCGCCTGCGCACCATCGACGAGGCCCACGAGTTCTTCGAGGGCCTGGAACTGGTCGAGCCCGGCATCGTCCAGGTCCACAAGTGGCGCCCGGACGGCACGGGCGAGCAGGGCATCCGGGACGAGGACATCGCCATGTACGGGGCGGTTGCACGCAAGCCGTAGCGCTCCGCTGGGGGCGCGGTCTTTGACCTGCGGGTCCGTTGTGGGGGTCGCGCGCCCACGTGGCGGAGCCGCGTGATGTCACAGCCCCGCGCCCCCTGTCCTGCCTGACTTACCCCGTCAATTCCCGTACCGCCTTCATGACTTGACCCGTTGCGTCCTCCCCCAGCATGTGCCGTGCGGCGGTCGCGGCGGCGCGTGTGTACGACTGTTGCCGTACGGCTCGGCCGAGCGAGTCGGCCAGACGTTCGGCGGTGAGGGACCTGAAGGGGATGGGCGCGGTGGCGGCGCCCAGGGCGGCCGGCCGACCCGCCCAGAACGGCTGGTCCGCCGTCACCGGCACGGTGACGGCGGGCACTCCGGCCCGCAGGGCGGCCGCCGAGGTGCCCGCACCGGCGTGGTGGACGACCGCGGCCAGCCGGGGAACAGCAGGGCGTGCGGTATGTCCCCGATGGTGAGCACGTCGTCGCCGTCGGCCGCGAGCCCGGCGCTGCAGGCTGCCGCGCAGCCCGGCGCGCCGCAGCGCCCGTACGGCGATGTCGCTCAGCCGTTCCCCGTCACCGGCCGCCATGCTGCCGAAGCCGACGTACACGGGCCGGGGCCCCGCTCGCAGGAAGTCCTCGACGTCCGCCGGCAGCCGCTCGGAATCGCGGAGGTGGGGCCACCAGTTGCCCACGACCTCCAGGCCCGGCCGCCAGTCGGAGGGGCGGGGCACGAGCGCGGTACTGAAGCCGTACAGGACGGGCCAGTTCACGGACTCCGCCGTCGGCGTATCGCGGAGGCGGTGGCCGGGGGCAGTCCGAGACGGCGGCGCAGCTCCACGACCGCCTGCCCGTAGACCCGGCCGGCCATGCGGAGCGCGAAACGTCCGGCGGCGCGGTTGCCGAGGCGGCCCAGCGAGCGGGCGCCGGTGACGACGGGTGGGAAGTCGCCGGTGGGCGCGGTGGGTTGGAGGTAGACGCCGAGACCGGGGGTGCCTGTTGCTTCGGTGATGTGCCAGCCGAGGGGTGCCGTGGTGGTCGACAACAGGGGCAGATCCGTGCCCAGGGGAGGGTCAAACGGCCGCCAGGACGGCGCCGGGAGCGAATCCCGGACGCCGCCCCGGCACGGCGCGCGCTCAGCAGATGTTCTGGCTGCTGTTGACGAGCCGGTTGTTGCGGAACGTGGTGTTCTCGCCGCAGGGGCTCTCCCTGATGGACGAGTTGGTCACCGTGAGGTTCTGGACGGTGATGTCGCGGTTGTTCGGGAACTCGGAGCGGGCGGCCAGGCGGATCTCGCCGCCGCCGGAGACGCTGCCGCTCTGGGCGGCGATGTTCACGTTGTAGCAGTTCTCGATCAGGATCGCGTTGTTGCCGGTGTTGGTGAGGTTGATCCGGTCGATGACGGCGCCGCCGCTCTCGGAGACGCAGAAAACGCCGCGACCGCCGCCGCGCGCGATCACCTCGCCCACGCGGATGTTGGTGGGGTAGGAGCTGCCGACCCGGCCGTTGCGGTTGGCCATGCGGAAGGCCGCGTAGCCGGTGCCGGTGCCCGCGCCCTCGGCGTCGACCTTGGCGACGGTGGCGTTGATGGTCTGGTTGAGAAGCAGGCCGGAGTAACCGACGTTGCGGGCGGTGACGGTGCCGATGGTGAGGCCGTCGACGCCGTATGTCTCCACCGCGTGGTTGCTCGCCCCGGAGACGTACACGTTGTCGATGCGGACGTTCCGCGTCCACTGGCTGGTGTCGCCGCGGTTGTCGATGCGCACACCGAGCCCGCGCGACAGGCGCATGTCGATCTGGCCGAGCACGACGTTCTGCACGTTGCGCATGAAGATGCCGTAGAGCGGGGCGCCGGTGAGGTTGAGGTGCTGGACCTCGATGTCACGCACGCCGCGCGCGTAGACCGGGGCCTGGTCGCCGGAGCCACTGCCGGTGACGTTGATCGTGCCGCACACGTCGAGCACGGTGTAGCTCGGCAGCGAGACGCGTGACCCCGCGCTGATGGAGCCCGAGCCGCGCACGACGACCCGTTCCTTCGAAGTCCGGCCCGACGTGAGGCTGTTGACGGCCGCCTGCATCGCGGCCCGCATGTCGGTGCCGGTGTACACGACGCTGCTGCCGCGCCGGGCGGTCCAGGTGCTGCCACTGAGCACAGCCTCCGCCTGGTACGAGCCGTCGCCGCAGGCCGCGAGGGCCTGGGCGGGGGCAGCGGCCACGGTGTCGGTCGCCGGGGCCGGCGCCGCGTTCGCGGGTGCCGTCAGCACGGCGGCACCGGTGAGCAGGGCGGTGGCGCAGACGGCGGCGACACCGGCCCGCCTCCTGCGGGTCGTTCCGGTCGCGCGGGTGAGGTGAGGTGCGGCTCTGCGTCCCATCTCGTCTTCTCCTATGGGGGGTTCTCGTGGGGGTTCCTGTGGGGGGTTCCTGTGGGGGGTTCCTGTGGGGGGCCTATTGGGGTTCGTACACCTGCTGCTGCGCTTCTGCTTCGTCATGCATGTCGAACCTGTTCGACTGAATCGATTCACAGATTGCGGTACACCTGACCTGGGACAACGCGGCTCTACGTAGTGTCCCGGCGCACGACAGGCGAGACAGCAAGCGGTTTCTAAAGCGGGCGGCGAGTGTGGCAACTCCGCTCGGGGCCGTCAAGGGCCCGCGCAGTCGACGACGTGCCCCCTCCCGGGGACACTTGGACACATCACCTCCCCATGCGACAACGGGGTCATTTCCGGCCCCCGCGTCTATCCTGAGGAGGCATGGAGGGGGCTTCGAGCAGGGGCGGCGCGTCCGGTGAACTGCCGGACTCCAGTGGGTCGTTCGGACCGCTGGTCGTCGCCGCGCAGCCGATCGTCCTGCGCGCCGCGCGCGTCGAGCTTCCCCCGGAGAGTCCCGATCCGACCCTGCTCCCCACGATCACGCTGCGGGAGCGGGCGGTGTCCCGAGGTGACGCCCCGGACGGGCTCCCGCTGCCGCACGGGCAGCTCCTCGCCGGGCAGTACCGGCTGGTCCGGCCGCTCGGCTACGGAGGAATGGGCGAGGTCTACCTCGCGCACGACACCAAGGTCGACGACCGCGAGGTCGCCATCAAGATCCTGCATCCGGAGCAGGCGGCGGCCACGGCGGGCGCCCTGGTCCGGGAGCGGCGGGCCCTGGTCGACCTCGGCCATCACGACATCATCCGGGTCTTCAACTACGGCCACCATCCCGAGGTCGGGGACTTCCTCGTCCTGCAGTACGTCGACGGGCTCACCCTGGAGGAGGTGCGGGCACGGGCCCAGGTGAACCCGGACGAGTTCGGCGGCGTCCGCTTCCACGAGTTCGTGCTCGCCTACGGAGTACGCGTCCTCGCCGCACTCGGGTATCTGCACGGCGACCGGCTCGGCAGGGTCTACGGCGACCTGAAGCCGGACAACGTCATGCACGACGGCACCACGACGAAGATCGTCGACGTGGGGAGCGTGCGCCCGGCAGGCCATCCCGGGCTCACCACGGAGGGGTTCCGTGCCCCGACCGTCGGCCCGAACGGCGAATCCACCGGCCAGGACGACCTGTTCAGCCTGGGGGAGACTCTGCGGCGGCTGAGCGGGCTGGGGCAATCGCCGGAGGATCTGGCGGAGTTGGGCTCCCTGGACATGCTCGATCGGCTGAACGCGCAGGGCGACTCCGGCACTCCCGATGCTCCCGGCACCCCCGACGCCCCCGAGTCCCTGGAGGCCCTCCGCATGACGGCGCCCCCACCCCACGGCCTCGGCCTCCTGTCGCTCGCCCGCGTGCTGCACCGTGCGACCCGGACCGAGGGGGCCGAGCGGTTCGCCACGGCACGCGAGATGGAGGAGCAACTGCGAGGTGTGTTCCGGGAGTTGCGGTCACTGCGGACCGGGACGGAGACCTTCGAACCGTCGCCGCTCTTCCTGCAGTCGCCGTACGCCCTCGACGGGGCGCTCGGGTCCGCGCCGCCCCTCGCCCGGTGGACCGCGCCGGACGCCCCCACGGCGTACACGCCGCCGTCGCCTCCCGAGGTCGCGCAGCGGCTGCCCGTCCCGCGCCCCGATCCGTACGACGACCATCACGCCGAGCTGAGCAGGCTGGCCGACGCCGCTCCGGAGGCGCTGCTGCAGCACACCGGGGACTGGCGGGACTCTCCGGAGGTCCATCTGCTGCGCTGCCGCGTACGGCTGAGGGTTCCCGGGGGCGGGACCGAGGCGGCCGAGCGGGAGCTGCGGTCCGCGGAGGCGTTGATCGGGCCGGAGCGCGCCCCGTACGACTGGCGGCTCGACTGGCACCGCGGGCTGCTCGCCCTCGGGCGGGGCGAGGTGGACGCGGCGCGGGTCCACTTCGACCTGGTGTTCGCGGCGATCCCGGGCGAGTACGCGCCCAAGCTCGCGCTCGGCTACTGCGCCGAGCGCCTGGGCCGGTGGCACGAGGCGCTGACGTTCTACGAGGCGGTGCGGCTGCGCAACCCGTCGCTGGGCAGCGCGGCGTTCGGCGCGGTGCGGGCGCGGCTCGCGCTGGACGACGAGCGGGCGCGTGGCGACGCCGTGCGGGCGCTGGACGCGGTGCCGCAGCATTCACGGCACCGCACTGCCGCGCGTACGGCCGCTGTGCGCATCGGAGTCGAGCACCTGCGGACCGCCGAGCGCCCCGACGAGGTGACCGAGCGGCTCCGCGAGGTGCTGGAGCGGCTGGCCCGGCTCTTCCACGCGCACGGGCTGACGGACGAGCAGGCCCGGGAACGGATGACGGCGGAGGTGTGGGAGGCGGCTCGGGACGCGCTGACGCGGGGTGCCCTCGACGCGCCGGGCCTGGCGGAGCTGGCCGCGGGCGCCGACGTACGGCTCGGTCTGCCGTCCGACGAACCCGGCCTGAGCAAGGACCTGTCCCGTCTCTACCTGGCCCTCGCCCACCAGGCCGCCCGTTCCGCCGCCCCCGAGGACGACGACGAGGACGACGACGTCGCCGAGACCCTGCTGGACCACGCCTACGCGGTCCGCCCGCTCGCCTTCCGGCACCACAGGGACAGCCCATGGCTCGGAAAGAGGATCACGAACTGGCTCCGGACAGTCGCCCGGACGCCGTCGCCGGGGCCGAACACCCGGACGGTCCGTCGGTGAACCGGGCCGGAGGGCTCCGCGCGGGTGCCGGCACCCGGCCGCCGGTGCGCCTGCGGCGCGGTGTCCGGGCCGGCCGTGCCGTCGCCGCCGAACTCGCCCGCCGGCTCCGGCGTTACACATGGCCGACGGCGGACGGCAGCCGCAACCGCGTGTATCTGCGGGACCGCCTCGTCGCACTCCCCCTGCTCGCCGTCGTGGCCTTCGGGACGTTCGGCTGGGCCTACGCGGACGTGCGGGGCGACTCGGCGTACGTACAGGACCGGCTGGCGCCCGCGCTGGTCGATCTCGCGAACGCCGAGGCGTCGCTGTTCATCGCGCACGGCGAGGCCGTGGAGACCCTCGACGAGGGCCGTGCGGTGGAGCTGAGCGGGCTCGGCGAGCGGTACCGGACACGGGTGGCGCGGGCGACCCAGAGCCTGAACCAGGTCGCGCGCGGCGGAGCGCTGACCGTGGCGGAGGAGCAGGAGCTGCGTGTGGTGTCCGGGCTGGTCGTGGACTACACGGACCGGATCGGGCGGGCCCAGGGGCACGCGGCCGACCCGGTCCTGCGGGAGGCCGAGCTCACCTATGCGCGCAGCATGCTCTGCTCGGCTCCGGTCACCGCCGCGGACAGCGGTGACCGCTACCCGCCGTGCCCGCCCACGACCGGCCCGAGCGCGACCTCGATCGTGGACCGGGTGTCCGGCCTGGAGCGGCAACTGCGCGAACGGTTCGCGGACCGGGCGGGCTGGGGCGGGGGCGTACTCACCGCCGCCGTCGTCTCCGGCCTCGCCCTCGTGCTGTTCGCCGCCGGGCTCTGGCGGACCGTGGCCTTTCTGCGCCACAACTTCCGGATCCGGCTCAGCGTTCCGCTGACGGTCGCCGCCCTGCCCCTGCTCGCCGTACCGCTGCTGACCGCCGACGCGCTGCTCGCGCAGCACGCGCAGGCGGAGGCCGTCCCCGTGGCGGACGCGCTCGCCGAGCGGACCTCGCCCGACACGGAGGCGGTCGCCGAGGACCGCCCCTTCGACGGGCCGGACCCGTACTCCATCGAGGTGCTGGACGACCGGCTCGACGAGGGCCTCGACGACGGGCGGCTCGCCCTCCTGGACGGGGCCGCCCCCTTCGTGTTCCCCGCGGGCCTGGTCAGCGCCGGTGTCGTCGGCGGCGCCCTGCACATCTACCGCCGCGAGTACCTCGTGGTGGCCCGCCCGGGAGCCGTCACATGAACCGTGTCCTGCGCACCCTGGTCGTCGCGGCCTGCCTGCTCGCCCTCGTCCCCGGCTGCGCCTCGGACGCCCCCGCACCGCTCGTCGTCCTGGGCCCGTGGACCGGTGAGGAGGGCAAGGCCTTCGAAGCCACCCTCGAACGGCTCGACGACGGGAGCGGCAGGACGTACACGTACGAGGGCACCCGCTCACTGCGCGAGACGCTCGTCTCACAGCTGGAGGCCGACGACCCGCCGGACGTGGCGATCCTCAACAGCATCGGCGAACTCACCGAGTACGCCCGCCGCGACCAGCTGAAGCCCCTCCCCGCCGAGACCATCGAGCGCGCGTACCTTCCGTGGGCACCGACGCTGCGCGTGGACGGCAAACGCCGCACGTACTGGGTGCCGCTGAAGGTCGACCTGAAGAGCCTGGTGTGGAGCAAGGCGGGCACGCCGGGCGACGATCCGACGTGGTGCGTGGGGCTCGCCTCGCAGGCCACCTCGGGCTGGCCCGGCACCGACTGGGTCGAGGACATCCTGCTCCACCAGGCGGGCCCGGAGCTCTACCGGCAGTGGGCCACGAGCAGGCTCAGCTGGCAGGACCCGGCCGTCCGGCGGGCCTGGACGACCTGGGCGCGACTGCTCGGCGAGCACCCCCCGGACTCGATCCAACGGTCCCTCACCACCTCGTACGAGGGCACGTCCGGGCCCGACGGACCGCGCGGCCTGCTCAACTCCCCCGGCTTCGACTGCACGCACGAGCACCAGAGCGCCTTCATCCGGTACGTCTACGCGGACGACGACGTCCGTGTGGAGCCGTCGGCCCGGTTCCTTGGCGGGCCGCCCGCGTACCGCGACATGTACGAGGTAGCGGGCGACATGGCCGCCGTCTTCAGCGACGACCCGGCGGCCCAGGAACTCGTGGAGCGGCTGTCGGGCCCGACCGGGCGGGCGCTGTGGCGGGCGGAGGCGGACCCGGAGGTGCGCCCCCTGTTCCCGGCCACGACCGAGCCGACGCCCACGGCGCCCGCGAACCCAGCCGAGCAGGAGATCAACGCCCTGCTCACCTCGGACGCCCGCACCCTCTGCTTCGACGCCTCGGACGTGATGCCGCCCGAGCTCAGGGACGCCTTCCACCGCGCGGTCCTGGAGTTCTTCCGGTTCCGCACGGAGAAGCTTCTCGACTCGCTGCTGGAGCGGTTGGAGGCCATACGCCTCCACGTGGCCGAGGAGTCGGCCGACGACCCTTCCTTCCAGCCGGCCGAGAACATCTGCGCGGGCCCCGGCGGGTGACCCTCCGGCTCAGCTCTCGTCAGCCGTCAACCGCAGCGAAATGCTGTTGATGCAGTACCGCTGATCGGTCGGGGTCGGATACCCCTCCCCCTCGAACACGTGCCCAAGATGCGACCCGCAGCGGGCGCACCGCACCTCGGTGCGCACCATCCCGTGCGAGCGGTCCTGCAGGAGTTCGACCGCGCCGGTGTCCTTCGGGTCGAAGAAGCTCGGCCACCCGCAGTGGGACTCGAACTTCGTGTCGGAGGTGAAGAGTTCGGCCCCGCAGGCGCGGCAGGAGTAGACGCCCTTGGCCTTGGTGTCGGTGTACTCACCGACGAAGGCGGGCTCCGTGCCGGCCTGGCGCAGGACCGCGTACTCGGCCGGGGTCAGCTCCGCGCGCCACTGCTCGTCCGGCTTTTCGACGTCGTACGACATGAAGCTCAGCCCCTCACTTCGACTGCAGGTGGTCCAGGATGAGCGGGCCCAGGTCGGTCACGTCCCCCGCGCCCATGGTGAGAACCAGATCCCCCGGCTTCGACATTCCCGCGACCAGCGACGGGACCTCCGCCTTGTGGTGGACGGCCGTCACGTCCGCGCCCGCCGCCCGCGCCGCGTCGATGATCAGCTCACTCGTGACCCCCGGGATCGGGTCCTCGCGCGCCGGGTAGATGTCCAGCACCACCGACTGGTCCGCCAGGGCCAGGGACTGCCCCATCTCCACGCCCAGTTCCTGCGTGCGCGAGAACAGGTGCGGCTGGAAGACGACGAGGATGCGCGCGTCGCCCGCGGCCGCCCGCATGGCCTCCAGGTCGGCCGTCATCTCGGTCGGGTGATGCGCGTACGAATCGATGACCTGGACTCCGGCCGCCTCGCCCTTCAGCTGGAGGCGCCGCTTCACCCCGGTGTACGCCGCCAGCGCCGGGGCCAGCTCCGCCGCCGGGACTCCGAGCGCCGCGCCCGCCGCCAGCGCGGCCACGGCGTTGTGCGCGTAGTGGCGGCCGGGGACCGAGACCGTGAACGTCAGCTCGGCCCCGTCCAGCACCACCGTGACCTCGCTCTTCAGCCCCTGCGGGACGACGGACAGCACCCGTACGACGGCGTCCTCCGCCTCCCCGTACGTCACCACCCGGACGCCCTCGACCCGACGGGTCAGCTCCCGCGCACCCTCGTGGTCCGCCGAGATCACCAGCGTGCCACCGGGCACGATCCGGCCCGCGAACGTCTCGAAGGACTCGTAGATCTCGTCCATGGAGGCGTAGTTGGCGTGGTGGTCCAGCTCGACGTTGAGGACGATCGCCACCTCGGGCGCGTACTTGTGGAAGCTCCGGTCGCTTTCGTCCGCCTCGGCGACGAAGATCTCTCCCTCGCCGTGCAGGGCGTTGGAGCCGGGCACGTCGAGGTCACCGCCGATGGCGTACGACGGGTTCAGCCCCAGCTCGGTCAGCGACACCGCCAGCATCGACGTCGTGGTCGTCTTGCCGTGCGTACCGGCCACCGCGACCGGGCGGAGCCGGTCCATCAGGCGGGCGAGGGCGTCCGAACGGTGGACGACCGGGATGCCGAGTTCCGCCGCGCGGGCGAGCTCCGGGTTGTCGCCCCGGATCGCGGACGACACGACCACACAGGTCGCGTCCTCGGCCAGGTGCTCCGCCGCGTGCCCGATGTGCACCGTCGCCCCCAGCGCCCGCAGCGCCTCGGCCGTCGCGGACTCCTTCGCGTCACTGCCCGCCACCTTGGCACCGCGCTGCGCGAGGATCTTCGCGATCCCCGACATTCCGGCCCCGCCGATCCCGATGAAGTGCGGTCGGTCCATGGCGGTAGGAAGGCCGGGTGCCATGCGTGTTTCTCCCCAAGTTCCGATACGACGACGATCCGCGCCCCGGGGGACGCGGGGCCCACCCTATTGCCATGGCCCAGTTGGGCGCGCTAAGGGGCGCGGGGCTGTGACATATGCGGCTCCGCCGCGTGGGCGCGAGCAGCCACAACAAACCCGCAGCCAACGAACACCCCCCGCCCCCACGGCGCCCACAGCCCAGCCCAGTGGAACGCCACCGTTCAAGACTTCGCGTGCGAGAACAGCTTCAGCACCGGCACCCCCACCTTGTGCCGAGCCCTCGACGCCCAGTCCCGGTGGAAGAACTCCTCCACGTAATGCGGATCGGTCAGCACGATCACCTCGTCCGCCCCGACCTCCTCGACCAGCGACTTCAGCACATCCAGCGGATGATCCTCGATCAGCCGCCCCTCCGCCCCACTGCCCGACGCCCGCAGCGCGACCAGCGACACCTCCAGCGCCCGCTCCCCCTCGCTCTTGGCCTCCTCCCCCTCGGGTGTCTCGTGCTCGCGGACCGCCTCGTCCAGCTCGCCGAGGGCGACGTCGTCGATGGCCCGCAGCAAGCGGTCGGCCTGGTCGCCGCGAGGCTGGAGCAGCACGTGGAAGGAGACCGGCTCGTCACCGTGCAGCGTGGTGACGAACTCCACGTCGGCGGACGTCAGGGCCTTCTCGATCATCAATACGCTCGTGAACACGACAGGCGCCCTTCTCCTGAAGAGGACCGCGTGGGCCCTCACTCCTCCGCGGGCCGCACCGGACCCTGCGGAAACCATCCTGCCCCGTGACCGCACGGGGACTGCGTGTCCTAGTCTGCCCACCGAGAGCGAAACGGAACGGAAGATTCCGCCCACTTCCACCATCGAAGTCCACTTTCGCCCCGGCCGCCACAGCGCCCTCAGCCCTGCCGGTACCGGCTGAACAGAAACCCCTCCTCCTCCAGCAAGGACACGAGTTCGAACCGCTTCGGTACGACCACCGCCGGTCCCCCGGCGATCCGCTGCGCGTCCCCCGCCGTGAGCATCGGCGCCACCGTCAGGCACAACTCGTCCAGGACCCCCGACGCCACCAGCTGCCCGAGCAGCCGCGGTCCGCCCTCCGTGAGCAGCCGGGTGTGCCCCAGGCCGGCGAGGGCGCGTACGGCCCGGGCGGGGTCGACGCCCATGCCGTCCCCGGCGACGACGACCCGCACACCCGCCTTCTCGGCGGTGGCGACCCGCTCGGGGGCCACGGCGGCGCCGGTCAGCAGCAGCGTCGGCACCAGGGGCGAGGTGAACAGCGGCAGCGAGAAGTCCAGGTCCAGGCCGGCGCTCACCACGGCGATGGCGGGCGCGGGCCCCTGCCCGGCCGCCTCCCGCATCGCCGCGAAGCCCTCACGCGCGCGTGCCGGACGATAACCCTCCTGACGTACCGTTTCCGCACCCACGAGCACCACGTCCGCGAGCGCCCGCAGCGTGCCGAAGATCCGCATGTCGGTCGCGCTGGAGATGGGCTGTGAACGCCCGTCGTGCTGCGCGGCCCCGTCGAGGGTGGACACCATGTTGGCGCGCAGCCAGGGCTCACGCGCCGAGGGGTAGGCGTACGCGTCCGCCAGCTCCTCCAGACTCCACTCTCGGTCGGCGGCCCCCTCGCGGGACTGTGTTCGTTCGGTCACAGGGAACAGGCGTCGCATGTCGTGCAGTGTGGCACGGCCCTTAGAGTGGGTAACCGTGTCGTCGTCCAACACCACCGTGTCCGGAACCGCCCGTATACCGGAAGCGGCTCCCCTCTCGCTGTGCGCCCGCGAGCCCCATGTCCCCGCGGACCGGCTCGTCGCCGAGATGGTGCCGCCGCCGCGCTTCGACTCGGTGCGCTTCGACACGTACATCCCGGACCCGAACCAGCCCAGCCAGACCGAGGCCGTCCGCGTCCTGAGCGGCTTCGCGGCAGGTCTCGACGGCGCACACGCGAGCGGCGCGGCCGGCAGGCGCGGGTTCTTCGGCTTCGGCAGGGCTGCGGCCAGGAAGACCCCCGCCGGCCCGCGCGGCGTCTACCTCGACGGCGGCTACGGGGTCGGCAAGACCCACCTGCTCGCCTCCCTCTGGCACGCGACCCCGGCCGAGCCCTCGCTGAAGGCCTTCGGCACCTTCGTGGAACTGACGAACCTGGTCGGCGCCCTGGGCTTCCAGAAGACGGTCCAGACGCTTTCCGGCCATCGTCTGCTGTGCATCGACGAGTTCGAACTGGACGACCCGGGCGACACCGTCCTCGTCTCGACCCTCCTCGGCAAGCTGGTCGACGCGGGCGTGGCGCTGGCCGCCACCTCGAACACGCTGCCGGGCAAGCTCGGCGAGGGCCGGTTCGCGGCGGCCGACTTCCTGCGCGAGATCCAGGGGCTGTCCGCCCGCTTCCGCGCCCTGCGCATCGACGGCGAGGACTACCGCCACCGCGGTCTGCCCGAGGCCCCGGCGCCGTTCTCCGACGAACAGGTCACGAAGGCCGCGTACGCCACCGAGGGCGCCGCCCTCGACGACTTCCCGCATCTGCTCGACCACCTCGCCCGCGTCCACCCCAGCCGCTACGGCGCCCTCACGGACGGAGTCCGGGCGGTGTGCCTGACCGACGTGCAACCGATTCCGGACCAGTCCACCGCCCTGCGGCTCGTCGTCCTCGCCGACCGGCTGTACGACCGTGAAGTGCCCGTGCTGGCCTCGGGGCTGCCCTTCGACCAGCTGTTCAGCGAGGAGATGCTGAAGGGCGGCTACCGCAAGAAGTACTTCCGCGCGATCTCCCGCCTCACCGCCCTCGCCCGCGACGCCAAGGGCCTCGTGGAGCACGCGTAGCCACGGGGAGAGGCCGAAGACCACCGGCGACATTTCGCCGCCCTCCCCCGTCCCGTTTCACCGAGGCGTTCGCTTCCGCCCACGAGGAAGAAACCGTCTCCTGTGGTGACCAAGCACCCAAGAAGGTCGAGGTCCAGCCCTCCACTCGCCACCGGACCCGCGACGAGGAGTCGGCTCTCGACGAGCCCGAGCGCTCCGAGCTGGTCCGTGATCCCACGGCCGGGCTCGAACCCGCCGCTCCCGCCGACGCGTACGGTCCCGCGGCGAGATCCTCGGCACCCCACTCACCTGCGGCGTTGCAGGTGTTCCGCCGCTGAGCCGAGCACGGTTCCCCCACGTTTCCGTTCTCATCCATCACCGACGCGCTGATCGAGGCGCGCGGCCACTCGCACTGCGGTGCCGTCGGTGCGCTCGTCCGCGGCGACGACCTGACCGCCGTACCTGCCGTACGCCGTACGCGACTGGCTGAACCAGGCGACTCCACGCCCGCAGGGGGCGGTTGAGGACCCGGCCGTCGCCGACGCCGTGCGGAACCACGTCCTCACCCAGCTGCTGCGGCTGCGCTCGTACCCGTGCGTGACCCTCCTCGGGGACTGTGGTCGAAAAGCCCTGGTCGAAAGCCTGGGGGCTCTGGTCACCCTCGACCACAGCACCCGGCCGGGCATATCGTGTTATTCGTGACCGATATGCCCGGCCCGGAAGGGGGTCGTCATGGTCCAGGAGCTGCTGACGGTCGTCGCGGCGGCCGGTTCCGCCGGGCTGCTGTACGTCGCGGCGGCGGCACGGATCGTGAAGCAGTACGAGCGCGGGGTGGTGTTCCGGCTCGGGCGGCTGCTCGGTGAGCCACGTCTGCCGGGCTTCAACATGGTGGTTCCGATCGTGGACCACATGCACAAGGTCAACATGCAGATCGTCACGCTGCCGGTACCGGCCCAGGAGGGCATCACCCGCGACAACGTGACCGTGCGGGTGGACGCGGTGGTGTACTTCAAGGTCGTCGACGCGGCGAGCGCGCTCGTCCGGGTCGAGGACTACCGGTTCGCCGTCTCGCAGATGGCTCAGACCTCCCTCCGCTCGATCATCGGCAAGAGCGACCTCGACGACCTGCTGTCGAACCGCGAGAAGCTCAACCAGGGCCTGGAGCTGATGATCGACAGCCCGGCCGTGGGCTGGGGCGTGCATGTCGACCGGGTCGAGATCAAGGACGTGTCCCTCCCTGACACGATGAAGCGCTCGATGGCCCGCCAGGCCGAGGCCAACCGTGAGCGCCGGGCCCGCATCATCAACGCGGACGCCGAGTTCCAGGCGTCGAAGAAGCTGTCGGAGGCCGCCGGGGTGATGTCCAGTCAGCCCGCCGCCCTCCAGCTCCGGCTGCTGCAAACGGTGGTGGCGGTCGCGGCCGAGAAGAACTCCACGCTCGTCCTGCCCTTCCCGGTGGAACTCCTGCGCTTCCTGGAACGGGCCCAGGTACAACAGGTACAACCGGCCCAGTCGGACGAGTCGGCACAGCCGGCGCAACAGACACCGGACGCCGCACCGGCCCAGCTCCAGTCCGGCTGAGTGACGTCTTCCCCACGCGTGGTTCACGCGGCGCCGCGTGCGTGCCACACACGGGCGGTCACCATGTCCGCCCTGGAGGGAAGTTGGGCATCGAGAACGGGTGGCCGACCGCCACTCCCATGACGACGCAGCGGCTTCGGCTGGAGCCGCTCCGTGTCGCACACGCACGTGAGGCCTTCGCGGTCTTCGACGACATACGGCTGCACACCTGGACCGGCGGTACGCCGTGCACGCTCGAAGAGCTGGAGGCGAAGTACCGTCGGCAGTCGGCCGGGCGATCCCCGGACGGCAGGCACGGCTGGCTGAACTGGATGCTGCGCCGGTCGGCGGACGGGCAGCTCGTCGGCACCGTCCAGGCCACGCTGCGCCACACGGCGGCGGACCGGATGGAGGCCGAGCTCGCGTGGGTCGTCGGTGTCGACCACCAGGGCCGGGGCTACGGGCGTGAGGGTGCGCTCGGCATGGCGGACTGGCTGCGTGCGCACGGGGTGGGCGCCCTGAGCGCGCACATCCATCCGCGACACGAGGCCTCGATCGGCATCGCGCGGGCACTGGGCCTGGCCGCGACCGACGTGACGGTGGAGGACGAGGTCCTCTGGAGCGGCTCCGGCCAGTGATTCGCGTCGTCGAGCCCCGTGCCCGGCTACCCGCCCGCCCCCGGGGTACCCGGCCCGCATGGACAGGAACCGGGGTTCGTACTGGACGGAGACGGCGCCCGGCACCGCGTACCGCCCGCTGGACGAGGATCTGGACGTCGACGTGGCCGTGGTGGGCGCGGGGATCGCGGGGCTCAGTACGGCGTGGGAGCTGGCGCGGGCCGGGCGGAGCGTGGCGGTGCTGGAGGCGGGGCGGGTCGCCGGTGGGGTGACGGGGCGGACGACCGCCAAGGTGACCGCGCTGCACACGCTCGTGTACGACCGGCTGCGGCGGACCCGGGGCGCCGACGGGGCGCGGCTGTACGCGCGATCGCAGAGCGAGGCGGTCGAGCGGGCCGCCGGGATCGTGGACGAGCTGGGCATGGAGTGCGAGTGGGAGCGGAGGAGCGCGTACACGTACGTCCGGTCCCCGGAGCGCGTCGGTGAAGTCCGCGCCGAGGCCGAGGCCGCCCGGGAGGCCGGGCTTGCCGCGCGGTTCGTGACCGGCACCGGGCTGCCGTATCCGGTCGCGGGGGCCGTGCGGGTCGACGGACAGGCGCAGTTCCATCCCCGGAAGTATCTGCTCGCGCTCGTCGACGACCTGCTCGCGCACGGCGGGCGGATCCACGAGCACACTCCCGTCCTCGGGCTGGACGAGGTCGAGCCGTGCACGGTGTCGACCGAGATGGGGACCACCGTCTCAGCCCGGGACGTCGTCGTCGCCACGCACTACCCGGTCTTCGACCGGGCCCTGCTCTTCACCAGGCTCTCCCCGCGCCGCGAGCTGGTCGTCGCCGGGGCGATGGCGGCCGAGCGCGATCCCGACGGCATGTACATCACCCCCGAGGACGGCATCCGTTCGGTCCGCACCGCCCCGTACGAGGACGGCAAGCGGCTGCTGATCGTCACCGGCGAGCACTTCGCCCCGGGCACCGGCGACACCCTGGAACGGTTCGAGCGGCTCACCGACTGGGCCACGGAGCACTTCCCGGCCGTCAACCTCACCTACGGCTGGGCCACACAGGACAACGACCCGACGGACACCGTTCCGCTCGTCGGCCCGTTGCACCCGGCCGCCCGTCACACCTACGTGGCGACCGGCTTCGGCGGCTGGGGCATCAGCGGCGGCATCATGGCCGGGCGGCTGCTCGCCGCCCTGATCGCGGGCGAACGGCCACCGTGGGCCGACCTGTACGACCCGCGCCGGCTGCGGTCGACCGTACGCGAGGCGCCCGCCTTCCTGCGCCATCAGGCCCACGTCGTACGGCACTTCGTCGGCGACCGGCTCCACCTCCCCGACTCCGTCGAGGACATCGCTCCGGGCCAGGGTGACGTCGTACGCGCCCACGGTGAGCGGGTCGCCGTCCACCGCGACGACGACGGTCACCTGAACGCGCTGTCCGCCCGCTGCACCCACCTGGGCTGTCTCGTCGCCTTCAACTCCGCCGAACGTGCCTGGGAGTGCCCCTGCCACGGCTCCCGCTTCGACGTCGACGGCAAGGTCATCCAGGGGCCGGCGACCCGGCCGTTGGAGCAGCGGGAGATGTGAGCGTCGCCTCGGGGGAGGGGCGCGCTGCGACCGTACGGCGGCCGGGGGAAGAGAGACGGCTGACGCCTCCGGCCGGGAGCGGGTGACCCCGGGGCCAGGCGGGTGACCGCGCACCCACCAATGCCCCATTCACACCTTTCCTGCCCTTACGTTCATCCGGTGATCACTCCTGTACGACGATCAGCGCGCCGCGCCGTTTCCCTCTGCGCCCTCGGCGCGCTGGGCGTCCTCGCCGCCTGTGGGACCCCCGACGCCCCTCGCACCGCCACCCGCCCTTCGGTGGTGGCCCCGCCGCCCTCCCGCCCGCCCACGCTCGCGCCCGGCCCCGCCGGGCTGACGCCCGTGTTCGAGCGCGCGCCGCGGACGCAGGACAAGACGGTCGCGCTCACCTTCGACGCGGACATGACCGCGGACCAGGGGCCGAGGGCCGCGGCGGGTGAGCGCTTCGACAACCCGCGGCTGATCTCGACGCTGCGGAGCCTGAAGGTTCCGGCGACGGTCTTCATGACGGGGCGTTGGGCGGAGGAGTACCCGGCCCAGGCCCGTTCCATCGGGCGGGACCCGCTCTTCGAGGTCGCCAACCACTCGTACAGCCACTACGCCTTCACGGACGACTGCTACGGGCTGCCGACCGTGACGGAGGACCGGATGCGGGCGGATGTGGAGCGGGCGTACACCGCCTTCCGGGAGGCAGGGGTACGGCAGGCCATGCCGTACTTCCGCTTCCCCGGCGGGTGTTACGACCGGCGGGCCCTCAAGGCGCTCGCCGCCTCCGGCGTCACCGCCGTGCAGTGGGACGTGGTGAGCGGGGACGCGTTCGCGACGGACGCGGACGCGGTGGCGCGGGACGTGCTGGACGGGGTGCGGCCGGGGTCCGTGGTGGTCATGCACTGCACCCGCAGCGCGGCTCCGGCGACCGAGCGGGCGGTGCGGACGATCGTGCCGGAGCTGCGGAAGCGGGGTTTCCGGTTCGTGAAGGTGTCCGAGCTGATCGGTTCGGCGCGGTGAGGGGGGCGCCTCGCGTCCGCTTTACGCTGGTCGTATGAGCGACTACTGCGGCACGGAGCCCTCCGCGGACACGGCACCGCCGACGGCCGACGGTCCGCCCTCCGCCGACTGCGTGCTCTGCCAGGAGCCGACCGAGTACCCGGAGTCGCACAAGGGGATCACGCTGTGCCCGAAGTGCGAGTGGCTGGAGGCACAGCGCACGGCCTGCTCGGGCTGACCGGCGGGCGGTGGGCACGCGGGCCACGGTCAGCGCGTGGGCCCCGGCGAGTGCGCGGGTCACGGTGGGCGCGGCCGATGTCGCGTCTCGTACAGGCATACGACCGCACGCGGTGAAACGGATCTTCCGCCTGGCAGACTGGGGGCGTGACGAGTGACCCGACCGCCTCGAACGACACCGCGAAAGACACCGTGAACGACAGCCCCTTCCGCGCCGGGCGCAGCACGCGCGACGCGGCCCCGCAGTTCGTGCTGCCCCTGGTCGCACGGATCGAGCGGGCCGCTCCCCCGGCTCGTACCGACGCCCTGGAGACGGCGGCCCGTGCGGTCCTGGTCATGCTGAGCGACGAGCGTTCCGTCGGCGACGGGGAGTGGGCGCAGGCGATGCGGGACTGGCAGGACGCCCGCATCCGCAAGGTCGTCCGCCGCGCCCGGGGTGCCGAGTGGCGCCGGGCCGGGGCGCTGCCCGGCATCACCGTCACGGGCAAGTCGGCGGAGGTACGCGCCTTCCCGCCCGTCCCCCTCGACGGCTGGCCCAAGGACCTCGCCCGTCTCCAGGTCTCCGGCACCGACCTCGACGACCCGGAGCCGCCGGTCGACGCCGACCCGACCGCACCGGTCCTGTGGATGAGCCCGGACCTGGACATGTCCGCCGGCAAGGCCATGGCCCAGGCGGGCCACGGCGCCCAACTGGCCTGGTGGGAGCTGCCCGACGAGGACCGCGCCGCCTGGCGCGACGCCGCCTTCCCCCTCTCCGTGCGCACCTCCCCCGACCACACCCACTGGCGCCGACTCACCACCTCCGGGCTCCCGTTGGTCCGTGACGCGGGGTTCACGGAGATCGCCCCGAACTCCATCACGGTGGTGGCGGACCATCCGGCGCTGCGGCGCTGAAGCGGGTTGAGGGTCCGCGTCCGGGGAGGCGGAGGCCGTCGAGGGGTACGGTTCAGGCCTTCTGTGCCGATAACAGCCGCAAGAGTCCACCTGACCGGAAAGTGGCTTCCGAGGCGGTCATTCCACCGCCAGCCTCAAGCAGCATGAACATGGCCGTGACCTAGCGAGCCACCACAGCATCGAACAGGCGACCGATTAGCGCCTTGTTCATCCCCGTCGCGCTCAGCGACTGTCGTGGGGTACCACCACCCGCCCGATGACCGACCACCATCGGAGATCCCATGCTTCGGGTGCACTTCACTCCCGAGGACATCGCACGTGTCCGTGTCGCCGCCGCGCCCGACCCCCTCTGGGAGATCGCCAACAGCTTCCAGACGCTGATCACGCAGGAGAACGCCCCGGCGTTCGGCGAGTGGCGGCGCCTGATCCGGCCGCGGCTGCTCCCGGCCGGCCGAACGCTCGCCGCGCTGCTGCCGCCGCGCGGCTACTCACCGGACTTCCTCACCCCCGACCTGTGCGGCTCCTACGACCTGGAGAGCGCGGTCGACACCGTACTCAGAACGCCCCGGACCACGCTGCGCGGCGATCTCGCCCGACTCGCCGCCCGCCCGGAGCGATTACGTCCGCTGCCATCGTGGACCCGCGCCCTGGCCGAGGGCGACCCGGAGACCCTCCGCCGGCTGGGCGCCGCCCTGCACCTGTACCACCGGCACGCGCTCGCCCCCTTCTGGCCGACCATCCGGGCACAGGTGGACGCCGACCACGCCATGCGCACCCGGGCAGTGCTGGCCGGAGGCACCGAGGGGCTGCTCGCGGGCTTCCGCCCCCTCCTGCGCTGGCAGCCGCCCGTGCTGGAGGCCGACTACCCGGTCGACCGTGAACTGCGGCTCGACGGGCGGGGGCTGCTGCTCCAGCCCTCCTTCTTCTGCAACCGGAGACCCGTCACGCTCGCCTCCCCCGAGCTGCCTCCGGTCCTCGTCTACCCGATCCGGCACACCCTCGGCTGGGCCCGGGGACGCGGTGTCACGGAACGGGGCGCCGAGCTGGGCGCCCTGGTCGGCCGTACCCGGGCCGCCATCCTGGAGGACGTCGTGTCCGGCCGTACGACCGGCGAACTCGCGCAGCGGCTCGGCATCTCCGGGGCCGCCGCGAGCCAGCACACCGCCGTCCTGCGCCGGGCCGGCCTGCTGCTGAGCGTGCGCCACAGCAAGTCCGTGCTGCACACCATCACACCCGCGGGGCTCGCCCTCCTCAACAGCCCGCTGAGCACGCCGCTCGACGTTTGAGCCACAGCTTCAACGTGTGGCGGGGGTTCGCGGGACAGCGACAGCCTCGGGCACGAACGGGGGCCGGGAAACGGGGATCAAGGGACACAGGGCGACGCCGGAGCACGACGCTCGGCGCCGCCGCGGAGCCAGAGGCCGGATCCGCCTCACCCCGTACAACTCGATCCGGCTCGACCCGTCCTGATCCTGATCCGCCCGGGCCCCGCTCCCGACATGGGAGCGGGCCCGAACCTCAAATGTTGCTCTGAAGGTTCCCCCGAAGGGATTCGGCCCGGGCAGCCGGGGCCATGACTCCGTCACGCCGGAACACGGGGCCGTCGTCGGGAGACGAGGCACGGGTCCTGGTGGAGCCGTGACGGAGGAGGGGGCGACGATGAAGCGACCGGGGAGCCTGGGGGCGGGCATCGGGTGGCGGCCGGAGATGGCGGACGCCGTGGAGCGCATGGCCGGTACCGGCCGCGTCGACTGGGTCGAGGTCGTGGCGGAGAACGTGTGCCCCGGGCACCTGCCCGACTCGCTGAGGCGGCTGCGCGAGCGGGGCGTCACGGTCGTACCGCACGGCGTCTCGCTCGGGCTCGGCGGCGCGGAACGGCCCGCCGAGCCCCGGCTCACCGCGCTGGCGGAGCGGGCCGAGTCCCTCGGTTCGCCGCTGGTCACGGAGCACATCGCGTTCGTACGGGCGGGCGGACCGCTGACCGCGTCCCCGCTCCTGGAGGCCGGGCACCTGCTCCCGGTCGCCCGCACCCGCGACGCCCTCGACGTGCTGTGCGAGAACGTCCGTATCGCCCAGGACGCCCTGCCCGTACCGCTCGCCGTCGAGAACATCGCGGCCCTCATCTCCTGGCCGGGCGAGGAGATGACGGAGGGACAGTTCCTGTACGAGCTGGCCGACCGCACCGGCGTCCGGCTCCTCATCGACGTGGCGAACCTGCACACCAACCACGTCAACCGGGGCGAGGACCCGGCCAAGGCCCTCGACGGACTGCCGGTCGAGGCCATCGCGTACGTCCATGTCGCGGGCGGCTTCGAGCGCGACGGCGTCTGGCACGACAGCCACGCCCACCCCGTCCCGCAGCCGGTCCTCGACATCCTCGCCGACCTGGCCTCCCGGGTGACCCCGCCCGGCGTCCTCCTGGAACGCGACGAGAACTTCCCCGAACCGGCCGAGCTGGAGCGGGAGTTGGCGGCGATCCGGGAAACGGTGGAGCGGGCGGGAGCCGAGGCGGGCGGCGGTCGCCGTACCGGGGCCGAGGAGCACGCCTCGACCGTACGGCCGCAGGAGTCCGCCACGGTCACCGACCCCGCACGCCAGCGCCTCGCCCTCACGCAGGCCGCGCTGCTCTCGGCGCTCGTCGCCGGGACTCCCGTGCCCGAAGGGTTCGACCGGGTGCGGCTGGGCGTGCAGGCGCGGGCGCTGGACGCCAAGCGGGCGGACGTCGTGGCGAAGGTGGCGCCGGAACTGCCGGAGATCCTCGGGGAGTCGTACCGCCCGGCCTTCCTCGGGTACGCGCACGGGCACCCGATGACCGGCGGCTACCGCCGTGACGCGCTGACCTTCGCCGAGCACCTGCTGCTCGCCGGGCTCCCGGAGGACGCCGAGGCCCGGCGGCGGCTGCGCGCGTGGTGGCTGTACCGCTCCGGCCCCGCCCCGACGCGCCGCTGGTTGGGTGGGGGGCGCCGTAGGGGTGCTGTGGGTCGGTGGCTGCGGGTTGTGGGTGGCTGGTCGCGCCCACGCGGCGGAGCCGCACATGTCACAGCCCCGCGCCCCCTCAGGGGCGCGCCGCACTGATCCGGAATTCAGAGGCGCACGGGAGCTTTGGACGCCGACACCCGCCAGCGGTGCTTTACTTCAGTCGACCCCGAACGAAACATCCCTTTTGCTGCTGTTGTGCGCTGAAGGGATGCTCGATGAGAGTTGCCGTTCTCCACGGGACCGTCGGGTCCCTGCTTCTGACCGCGCTCGCCGCCGCCCCCGCGGGCGGTGACACCATCCGGCCGGAGGCCGCCGGGGTCGCCGTCGCCGCCGAGCGGGCCGCGGTCGAGGGGATCCGTTTCGGGGCGTGCCCGAAGGAGATGGAGCTCCCGAGCAGCCTGCGGTGCGGCACGGTGACGGTTCCGCTCGACTACGCGCAACCGGACGGCAAGCAGATCAAACTGACGGTCAGCCGGGTGAAGGCGAAAGGCAAGAGCCCCTCCGGCGAGAAGGTCGCGCGGCAGGGCGCCCTCGTCTACAACCCCGGTGGGCCGGGCGCCTCCGGCATGTACTTCCCGCTCATCGGCTACATCCCCGAGTGGAAGCGCATCGCGGCCGCGTACGACCTGATCGGCTACGCCCCGCGCGGGGTGGGCCGGTCGGCCCCGCTGTCGTGCCAGGACCCCGAGCAGCTCCAGAAGGGCCCCTCGCCGGCGCCGACGCACCCTTCGGAGTCGTACAAGAAGGAGCGCATCGCGCGGGCGAAGGCGTACGCGCGCGGGTGTGCGCAGCGCGGCGGCAGCGGGCTGCGGCACTTCCACTCGCTGAACAACGCCCGCGACCTGGACGTGCTGCGGGCCGCGCTCGGCGAGCAGAGGCTGACGTTCATGGGGGCGTCGTACGGGACGTACATCGGCGCGCTGTACGCGACCCTGTTCCCCTCGCATGTGCGCCGTATGGTCTTCGACTCGGCGGTGGACCCGAGGCCCGACCAGATCTGGTACCGCAACAACCTCGACCAGTCGGCCGCGTTCGAGGACCGCTGGACGGACTTCCGTACGTGGATCGCCAAGCACGACACGGTCTACGGGCTGGGGAACACCCCGGAGGCGGTGCTCCGGAGTTACGACAGGGCCCGCGCGCGGCTCGCCGCCGAGCCGGCGGGTGGCAAGGTCGGGCCGGGGCAGCTGCAGAACGCGTTCCTGCAGGCCGGGTACTACGACGACTACTGGCCGCAGCGCGCCCTGGCGCTGTCCGCGTATCTGAAGGGCGACCCGGAGCCGCTGGTCCAGCAGGCGGGCCCGCACCCGGAGGCCGCCGCCGAACAGGAGAACGGCAAAGCGGTCTACACGGCCGTCGAGTGCAATGACGCCCCCTGGCCGACGGACTTCCGGGTCTGGGACCGCGACAACACGCGGCTCGCGCGCACGGCGCCGTTCGAGACGTGGGACAACGTGTGGATGAACCTGCCGTGCGCCTACTGGTCCGTGCCCCGGCAGCAACCGCTCGACGTGCGCACCGGGCCGGGTGAGCTGCCGCCGACGCTGATCCTGGCGGCCGAGCGGGACGCGGCGACACCGTACGAAGGGGCCCTCGAACTGCACCGGCGGCTGTGGGGTTCCGTGCTGGTGACCGAGCGGGACACGGGGACGCACGGGATCGGCGGCGGGCCCAACAAGTGCGTCAACGGCTACGTGGAGGCGTACCTGCTTCAGGGCCGCCTCCCGGTGCGGCGCGCGGCCTGCACGGGTCGCCCGGAGCCGAGGCCGGCGGCGCCGGGCGACCGTGCCCCCGCGGGGAAGGCCACCCGGCACCTCCGCTGATCAGGAACTGATCAGAAACTTGATCAGGCCAGGCCGGCGACCAGCTCGGCGATGTCCTTGCGGCGGCCCGTGAAGAACGGGACCTCCTCGCGGACGTGCATGCGGGCCTCGGAGGCGCGCAGATGGCGCATGAGGTCGACGATGCGGTAGAGCTCGTCGGCCTCGAAGGCCAGGAGCCACTCGTAGTCGCCGAGGGAGAACGAGGCGACCGTGTTGGCCCGCACGTCCGGGAAGCCGCGGGCCATCTTGCCGTGGTCGGCGAGCATCCGGCGGCGGTCCTCGTCGGGCAGCAGGTACCAGTCGTACGAGCGCACGAACGGGTAGACGCTGATGTAGTTCCGGGGCGTCTCGTCGGCGAGGAACGCGGGGATGTGCGAGCGGTTGAACTCGGCGGGGCGGTGCAGCGCCATGTTCGACCACACGGGCGTGAGCGCGCGGCCCAGCTTTGTGCGGCGGAAGAGGTTGTACGCCTCCTGGAGCTGGTCGCTGGTCTCGGCGTGCCACCAGATCATGAGGTCGGCGTCGGCACGCAGGCCCGACACGTCGTAGGTGCCGCGGATGGTCACGTCCTTGGCGGCGAGCTGGTCGAAGAGCCCCTGGACCTCGTCGGCGTAACCGGCGCGCGCAGCGTCATCGGGAAGCACGTCCTTCAGCTGGAAGACGGACCACAGGGTGTAACGGATGACCTCGTTGAGGTCCTTGGCCAGCTTGCCCTTGTTCGGGATCCTGTCGGGGCCGGTGGTGGGGGTGTCGTCGCTCATGTTCCTTATTCTCCTGCTCCGTGGTGCCGGCTCCGCACCGGGTTCGAAGTGACCTCCTCCACACCCAGCCGGTCCACGGCGGCGTACGCGCTCGCGATGCACGCCGGGATGCCGACCCCGTCGTACGCGGCCCCGCACACGGCCAGTTCCGGCAGCTTCGCGATGTGCTCGCGGATGCGGGCCACGCGCGCGTGGTGGCCGACGGGGTACTGGGGCAGACCGTCGTGCCAGCGGGTGACCCGGGTCTCGACGGGGGCCGCGTCCAGGCCGGTGGCCTCGCGCAGGTCGTGGCGCGAGACGTCCACCAGGTGGGCGTCGTCGTGGCCGAGGATCTCCGTCTCGCCGTGCCGTCCGACGGAGGTCCGCAGGACGAGCAGGTCGGGGTTCTCCTCGGCGATCCAGCCCCACTTCTGGGACGCGAAGGTCGACGCCTTGATGGTGCGCCCGTCGACCGGCGGCACGAGGAAGCCGCTGCCCTCGGGGAGGGTGACGTCGGCGCGGCGGTAGGCGAGGGTGATCAGGGCCATGGAGGCGTACTCGACGGCGCGCAGCTCGGCCGCGGCGGCCGGGGACTCGGCGGACAGCAGACGGGCGGCCTGCGGCGCGGGCAGGGCGACGACGACGGCGTCCGCCGCCACCACGTGCTCGTCGAGGCCGATCTCCCAGCCCTCGGACGTACGGCGCAGACTACGGACCGGGCGGTCGAAGTGAATCTCGCCGCCCCTCGCCCGCACCGACTCCGCGACGGCGAGCGGCAGTTGGCCCACTCCGCCCTCGATGCCCATGAAGACCGGCCCGGTCTGCTGAGCGGCCGCCGCGTTGGCCTGGATCTCGCGGACGGCCTCGGTCAGGGAGGCGTGGGTGCGGGCCGCCTGGAAGAGCTGGGGGACGGCCGAGCGCATCGAGATGCGGTACGCGTCGCCCGCGTAGACGCCGCCCAGGAGGGGCTCGACCAGGCGGTCGACGACCTCGCGGCCGAGGCGGGCGGCGACGTACTCGCCCACCGCCACGTCGTCGCCGACCTCGGTGCGGGGCAGCTCGGCGTCGCGCTCGATGCGGGCGAGGCCTTCGTCGGAGAGGACGCCGGAGAGGGCGGAGGCGGTGCCGGGGACGCCCATGACGTGGCCCTTGGGCATGGGGCGGAGGGCGCCCCGGGTCCAGATCGAGGCCGTGGCGGTCGCCGGGGTCTGGAGGCGCTCGGCGAGGCCGGCCTCCCGCGCGAGGCCGACCGCCTCGGGGCGCCGGGCCAGCATCGACTCGGCGCCGAAGTCCACCCGTGCGCCCGCGATCTCACCCGGCAGCAGCTTGCCGCCGACGCGGTCCGAGGCTTCCAGGACGGTCACGCGCGTGTACCGGTCCAGCAATCGGTGCGCGGCGGCCAGCCCCGCGATTCCGGCCCCGATGACGACGACATGGCCCGCACCCGTACGTGATCCGCTCATGTCTCCACCTTCTCAGACGCCACCGACAGTCCCACGGGCCATATGGCCCTGCGAGGGCCCTGCCGAGCGGCCCTGCCCGGTGGCCTCGCCGAGTCCCGACCGTGACCTCTTCGGAACCGGATCCGGCCAACGTCCCGGCCCGCTCCGGCGTCGAAGGAGCGTCCGTCACGACGACCCTCGGGGGTAATCCGCCATGGCCCTTACGCACCTACGACGTTCCGGGAGGCCGACGCACGTCCTGGCCGCCCTGTTCCTCGCCTCCGCGCTCGCGCTCACGGGGTGCAGCCGCGCCGCCGACGACTCCTCCGCCAGCGGCAGCGGCGCCGCCGCGGAGGCCCGGCAGGACGAGGCCGCGAGCAGGCAGGGTGCCGCGGACAGTGACGGCAGGGAGAGCGGCGGCGACTCCACGCCGGTCGATCTCACCAAGAGCCACATCATCCGCACCGCCTCGCTGACCGTGCAGGTCAAGGACGTGCCGAAGGCCCTGGACGAGGCCCGCACCACCGTGGAGAACGCGGGCGGGTTCGTCGGCAACGAGTCCACCACCCGCGACGGCAGGGGCCGCGAGCGCACACGTGTCGTCCTGCGCGTGCCCACCGCGGAGTACGACGAGGTCCTCGCCGAGTTGGAGGGCGCGGGCAAGCTCGTCGAGCGCGAGGCCAGGGCACAGGACGTCACGGACCAGGTCGTCGACGTGGAGAGCCGCATCAAGTCGCAGCAGGCCAGCGTGGCCCGGGTCCGCGAGCTGATGGACCAGGCGACCAAGCTCAGCGATGTGGTCACCCTGGAAGGCGAGTTGAGCCGCCGTCAGGCCGACCTGGAGTCGCTGCTCGCCCAGCAGGCCTCCCTGAAGGACCGCACCAGCCTCGCCACCATCACGCTGTCCCTGTCCGAGACCCCGGTGAAGAAGACCGAGAAGGACGAGGACCCGGGGTTCCTGGACGCGCTCGCGGGCGGCTGGGGCGCGTTCGTGACGATGTTCCGCTGGCTCGGGATGGCGCTCGCCGCGGTGCTCCCGTTCGCGGCGGCCACCGCCCTTCTCCTGCTGCTCTGGGTGCGCTTCATGCGCTCCCGGCAGCCGCGCCCGGCGGCCGCCGCCACGGGCACCACGGGCTCGCTTCCGGCGGCCCCGCCGCCCCCGGGTGAGGGGGAGTGAGCACATACACCAGGCGGGCCCGAAATATCGGGCCCGCACAGCGTGTTCCCATGGGCTTGGCCTCTCCCCCGGCTGAAGCGGGGGATTCTCCCCTCACGGGAAGAGTTTTCTGCTTCATCGACAGCCGCCGACCCGAATAAACGGCAAGGGACGGAGTGCCGCCCATCGGTCTTACACCAGCTCCACAGACCTGACATCCCGCCAGCCCGGCGGTAGACCCGAACGGCTTGACTGACGCCGACCGGGCGCACCGACAGTAACACAGGCGTCACCCGCAGTGGGCGAATCGTATTGAGTGGGCGTGCGCGTGCGGGACGTCGAGTCCGGGGCCGAGTCCTGGACGCCGTACGACAAGCTCGTCATCGCCACCGGCGCACGCCCGCTCCGCCCGCCGCTCGCGGGCGTCGACGCGCCCGGGGTGCACGGCGTGCAGACCCTCGACGACGGTCAGGCGCTCCTCGACACGCTGGCCGCCACGCGGGGCCGCCGGGCGGTGGTCGTCGGCGCGGGCTACATCGGCGTGGAGATGGCCGAGGCGCTCATGAACCGGGGCTACGAGGTGGCGGTCGTCAACCGCGGCAAGGAACCCATGTCCACGCTCGACCCCGACATGGGCCGCCTGGTGCACCGGGCCATGGAGGACCTCGGCATCACCATGGTCAACGACGCCGAGGTCACCAAGCTCCTCACCGGCGACGACGGCCGGGTCCGCGCGGTCGCCACGGAACACGCCGAGTACCCGGCGGACGTGGTCGTCCTCGGCATCGGCGTACGCCCGGAGACCACGCTCGCCAAAGCGGCGGGCCTCCCCCTGGGCGAACACGACGGCCTGCTCACCGACCTCGCCATGCGTGTGCGCGGCCACGAGAACATCTGGGCCGGCGGCGACTGCGTCGAGGTCCTCGACCTCGTCTCCGGCCGCGAGCGCTACATCGCCCTCGGCACCCACGCCAACAAACACGGCCAGGTCATCGGCACCAACGCCGGCGGCGGCTACGCCACCTTCCCCGGCGTCGTCGGCACCCCCGTCAGCAAGGTCTGCGACCTGGAGATCGCCCGCACCGGCCTCCGCGAGAAGGACGCCCAACGAGTCGGCCTCCAGTACGAAACGGTCACCATCGAGTCGACAAGTCGCGCGGGCTATTACCCGAGCGCCTCTCCCATGACCGTGAAAATGCTCGCCGAACGCCGCACCGGCCGCCTCCTGGGCGTCCAGATCGTCGGCCGCGAGGGCGCCGCCAAACGCGTCGACATCGCAGCGGTCGCCCTCACAGCAGGCATGACGGTGGAACAGATGACAGCCCTGGACCTGGGCTACGCGCCCCCGTTCTCCCCGGTATGGGACCCGGTACTGGTGGCGGCGAGAAAGGCGGTAGCGGCGGTCCGCAAGGGCGCCTCTTAACGAACGTGCAGGGCAGCCGCGCCCTTGAGGGGCGCGGGGCTGTGACATGTACGGCTCCGCCGCGTGGGCGCGACCAGCCACAACGAACCTGCACCCAAAACCTGACCGCACCCCCACGGCGCCCCCTGCCCAACCGGCGGAGCTACGCCGTCCCGTTGATCCTCTCTATGGCCTGCCGAGCCTGCTCCGCCGGCGGCCGCGCAGGCAGCGACGACACCGAGGCGGAGGCGTTGGAAGAAACGGCGGGCGGCTGCTCAGCCGACGCACCGGGCTTGGCATGAGCGGCAGCCGCCCGTGCCGAGCGCAGCCGGTGGCTGACGGCCTCGTCGAGGGTCACGGGGCGCTGCGTCTGGGCGGCGAGCCGGCCGGCCTCCTGGCCGAGCCGGGCGACGTCCTCCCAGGGCAGGCGTACCACCAGGGTGAGTTCCGCCTCGCCGTCGGGCGTGGCGTGCATCTGAGGAGTAACTCGGTCGTTCATCGCCTGTTCCTCACGTAGTTCCTCGCATCACGCGCGGTTGAGGACACATACGCATCGGAAGTCGACCATGTTCACCGCTCCGGGGGCGCATCGGCGCATGCCGTGGCGCCCCCACCCCTCCGCACGCGGGTTCCGCCCCTGGATCGAGGGCAGTAGTTCCTTGTGGTCATCCCCGTCCATGACGCGAACCCCGTACGCAGCACGCCCTATGTGACGTACACGCTGATCGCCGCCAACGTCCTCGTCTTCCTCTTCACACCCGGTCTGGCCGGTTCGGTGGCGGGCGACAGCCAGCTGTCGCAGCTGTGCCACCTGGAGGCGTTCCTCGACCGCTACGCGGCGGTGCCCCAGGAGCTGATCCATCAGCAGATGCCGCGGCTGGTGCCCACGGGCGAGGTCGCCGTCGGCCCGCAGGGTCCGGGCTGTGTGGTGAGCGAGCCGGGCTACGACAAGTCGCCGCCGCTGTCCGTCTTCACCGCGATGTTCCTGCACGGCGGCTGGCTGCACCTGCTCGGCAACATGCTCTTCCTGCTGATCTTCGGCAACAACATCGAGGACCGGCTGGGGCATGTGCGGTACGCGCTGTTCTACCTGGCCTGCGGCTACGCGGCCACATACGGCTACGCGCTCCTCAACGACGACTCCGGCTCCCCGCTGATCGGGGCGTCCGGGGCGATCGCCGGGGTGCTCGGCGCGTATCTGGTGCTGTATCCGAAGGTCAGGGTCTGGGTGCTGGTCCCGTTCCTGATCTTCCTGCCGCTGCGGTTGCCCGCGTGGATGGTGCTGGGCTTCTGGTTCGTGCTGCAGGCGGTGTACTCGTCGGGCGAGGGCGTCTCCGACGCCGGGACCGTGGCGTACGCGGCCCATGTCGTCGGCTTCCTGGCGGGCATGCTGCTGGCCTGGCCGCTGCGCCCGGGTACCCCGCCGCCACCCGAGCCGCGCGGCCCGCTGTGGGGCAGGCAGGCGCGGCCCGGTTGGCAGGGGTGAACGTCAGAGCCTGTGTCACATCCCCGGCCGGGCGCCCGCCGCCCGGCACGCACTCCCCCACTGCCTTAAGGGCGTGGGGGGACCCCAGCCGCGTTGCCGAAACGCCCACGTGGCTCCTCCCCCACGCTCGAACCGGCTTCGCTCGGCTCGCGCGGGGACACCCCCATCGAGGGCGCTCCGGCGCCTTGCGATCGCACGCTCCCCCACTCTCGGCTGCGCTCGAGCGGGGAGACCCCCATGACGACGTGCGCTGATCCGACCGGGGATAGGACACAGGCTCTCAGCGGGCCGTCCGGGCGTGGACGTACTCCACGAGCCGGGTCAGCGCGTCCGGGTCCGTGGACGGCAGGACGCCGTGCCCGAGGTTGAAGATGTGGCCCTCCAGCCCGGCGGCCGAGTCGAGCACCTCGCGGGCCTTGGCCTCGACGGCCTCCTGGGAGGCGAAGAGGACGGTCGGGTCGAGGTTGCCCTGGAGCGCCTTGCCGGGGCCCACCCGACGGGCGGCCTCGTCGAGCGGGACACGCCAGTCGACGCCGACGACGTCCGCGCCGGCCTCGCCCATGAGGCCCAGCAGCTCACCGGTGCCGACGCCGAAGTGGATGCGCGGGACGCCGTACCCCTGGACCGCCTGGAACACCTTCGCCGAGGCGGGCAGGACGGAGCGCCGGTAGTCGGTGGGGGCGAGCGCGCCGGCCCAGGAGTCGAAGAGCTGGACCGCGCTGGCGCCCGCCTCGATCTGGACCTTCAGGAAGGCGGCCGTGATGTCGGCGAGCCGGTCGAGCAGGTCGGCCCAGAGCTGCGGGTCGCCGTACATGATCGCCTTGGCGTTCTCGTACGTACGGGACGGGCCGCCCTCCACGAGGTAGCTGGCGAGGGTGAACGGCGCGCCCGCGAACCCGATGAGCGGGGTCTCGCCGAGCTCGGGGGTGAGCAGCTTGATCGCCTCGGTGACGTAACCGACGTCCTCGGGGGTCAGGTCGCGCAGCTGGGCGAGGTCGGCGCGGGTGCGGATGGGCTTCTCGACGACCGGGCCGACGCCGGGCTTGATGTCGAGGTCGACGCCGATGGCCTTCAGGGGGACGACGATGTCGCTGAAGTAGATCGCCGCGTCCACGTTGTGGCGCCGTACCGGCTGGAGGGTGATCTCCGTGACCAGCTCGGGCCGCATGCACGACTCCAGCATGGGGATGCCCTCGCGCACCTTGCGGTACTCGGGCAGGGAGCGCCCGGCCTGGCGCATGAACCACACCGGCGTGTGCGGCACGGGCTCGCGCCTGCATGCCTTGAGGAAAGCTGAGTCGTACGTCGCGGTCGGCTGGTGGCCCGAGGGGCCGGCATTGGCACTCACGACGAAAAGTCTCGCACGCTCACCGACACCTCCGACGCCGGGTACAACAACGGCCGCCGGGCCACGACAACGGCCCGCCCGGCTACGGCCACACCCAGCAACCCGGCGAGTGAGCCGAAGGGGCGCGCCGGTGTCGGGAGCCCGAGCGCGCGGAGGCCCCGACGAAGGAGGGGTCGAGCACGGTCGGCCTCCCGACACCGCCACGCGGCGGTAGCCGCATATTGGGCACTGCGGCGCCCCGGAGGCGAACCGAGCCCCCATAAGGCAGTGTCTTACCTCCGCGCGGAGCTTGTTCCCCCTTACTCTTCCCCGCATGGCTGCGGCACAGGGACGACTGTCGGACGGCGCTGGCGGAATGGACGACGCGAAGGAGGGGGAGGGCGACCTGGATGCGACGGACGCGGCTCCACTGCCCTTTCGTGCGGCTGTCGACGCGCTGAGGGCCACGCGGCTGCGGCCGGAGATCGAGGTCGACCCGACGCGGGCCCCGCAGCGGCTCGCCCCGTACGCGTACGCCCTGGAGGCCGCGGTCGTCGACGGCGACGAGGATCTGGCCGACGGACGTCTGGTGCTGCTGCACGACCCGGCCGGGCACGAGGCCTGGCAGGGCTCGTTCCGTCTGGTCACCCTGGTCCGCGCGGAACTGGAGCCCGAGATGGCCGCTGACCCGCTGCTGCCGGACGTCTGCTGGTCCTGGCTGACCGGCGCGCTCCAGTCCCGTGGTCTGTCGTACGGCGACCCGAGCGGCACGGTGACGCGGGCGAGCTCGCACTACTTCGGCGGCCTCGGTGCCCGCCCCGCCGCCTCCCAGATCGAGATCCGCGCCTCCTGGACGCCCCAGGAGGGCCTTGGCGGCGTTCCCGACACCGCCGCCCACCTCGCCTCCTGGTGCGACCTCCTCTCCCAGGTCGCGGGGCTGCCCCCGGCCGCCCCGGGCGACGCCTCGGTGGTGACGCTGCCGCAGCGGCGCGCTCCTCGGGGGGAGCCGGGAGCGCCCTGAAGGGCTTTTGTCACAGCCCCGCACCCTCAGACGGCGGGCCCCCTGGCCGAACGGCCAGGGGGCCCGCCGTTTGTATGCCCCCGTCCCGCTCACATCACCCGTTTGCCTCTGCCGTTTTGTCGATACGGCCACTTTCGAGCCGGTTCCGACGCGGAGCGAACCCGTTCGATCTTCGAATGATCGAAGATGTGTCCGAATTGCACGTATTGTTACTCACCAAATCGTGATCATTCTCTAAAGGAGCACGGGTTTGATGCCGAAGACGACTGTGACCTTGAAAGCACGGTTCGTCCCGGCTTCACCCCCACGAGCCGGCCCCGTCCCGCACCCCCAGGAGGCCTGGTGTCCGTTCTCCTCGAGCAGCCCGCAAGCCTGGTCGCCTACCGCCCGAACAAGCCGACCGCGATGGTGGTCGTGGCCGATCCGCGCGTCCGTTCCACCGTCACCCGCCATCTGTGGGCCCTCGGTGTACGCGACGTCATCGAGGCCTCGTCCATCGCGGAGGCTCGTCCCCGCATCGGCAACCCCCGCGACATCTGCGTCGCCGACGTCCACCTGCCGGATGGCTCCGGCCTCACCCTCCTCTCCGAGACCCGCGCCGCGGGTTGGCCCAACGGCCTCGCCCTGTCCGCCGCCGACGACATCGGCGCCGTCCGTAACGCCCTCGCCGGGGGCGTGAAGGGATACGTCGTCACCGGCACCCGCACGAACATCGGGCTCCCCACCCGACCGGGTGCCGCCCCCATCGGCTCCGCCGCCGCCCGTATGCACCGCCGCCCCCCGGGTGCCCCGAGCCACCCGGGCGGCTACCGCGAGCTGTCGGGCCGCGAGGTCGAGGTGCTCCGCCTCGTCGCCGAGGGCCAGTCCAACAAGGCCATCGGCGTCTCGATGGGCCTGTCCGCCCTGACCGTCAAGAGCCACCTCGCCCGTATCGCCCGCAAGCTCGGCACGGGCGACCGCGCCGGCATGGTGGCGGTGGCCCTGCGGACGGGGATCATCCACTGAGAGCACGAAGAGCACATAAGAGCGCTGAGAGCACCGTAAGACCATGAGCACCGAGAGCCACCACCCGTATCATCCGTGTAGTGCCTGATTCATGCCGTACGCCGGGAATTTTCACTGACACGTGTGACACTTGACTGGTTTACGCCCCTAGGACGCCCGTCGACGGAACGTTCCGTCGACGGGCGTTGTCCATACATGGATACCCTTGACAGGTGACCGACGCCCAAGAGACCGCAGCAGACAGCTCACTGCGAACCACCGGAGGCGCCCCTCCGGACGACGGCGGATCTTCTGATGCAGAGGCGCCGATCCCTTTGCTGGAGCCGCAGGACGGCGTTCCGCCCGTGATCGTCGACAACGCCTCACTCGCCGAGGTGATCGCCGCCTTCGCCGCCGGTTCCGGTCCGGTAGCCGTCGACGCCGAACGCGCGTCCGGGTACCGCTACGGACAGCGCGCCTATCTGGTGCAGCTGCGCCGCGAGGGCGCGGGCACCGCGCTCATCGACCCCGTCGCCTGCCCCGACCTGTCGGGCCTCGGTGCGGAGCTCGCCGGCGTGGAGTGGGTGCTGCACGCGGCCACCCAGGACCTGCCCTGTCTGCGCGAGATAGGCATGGTGCCGACCCGGCTCTTCGACACCGAGCTCGCCGGCCGCCTCGCCGGGTTCCCGCGTGTGGGCCTCGGCGCGATGGTCGAGGGCGTCCTCGGCTACGTACTGGAGAAGGGCCACTCCGCGGTCGACTGGTCCACCCGCCCGCTGCCCGACCCCTGGCTGCGCTACGCGGCCCTCGACGTGGAACTCCTCGTCGACCTGCGTGACGCCCTGGAGAAGGAGCTGGACCGGCAGGGCAAGCTGGAGTGGGCCCTGCAGGAGTTCGACGCGATCGCCTCGGCGCCGCCGCCCGAGCCGCGCAGGGACCCGTGGCGCCGTACGTCCGGGATGCACAAGGTGCGGCGCCGGAGACAGATGGCGGTCGTACGGGAGCTGTGGGAGACCCGGGACCGGGTGGCGCAGCGCCGGGACATCTCTCCGGGCAAGGTGCTCGGCGACGCCTCGATCGTCGAGGCGGCGCTGGCCCTGCCGGCCAATGTGCACGCGCTGGCCGCGCTGAACGGCTTCGGGCACCGCATGGGGCGGCGTCAGCTGGAGCAGTGGCAGGCGGCCGTCGACCGGGCGAAGGCCCTGCCTGACTCCGCGCTGCCGCAGCCGGGGCAGCCGGTGGCCGGGCCTCCGCCGCCGCGCTCCTGGGCCGACAAGGACCCTGCCGCCGCGGCCCGGCTCTCCGCCGCGCGTGCCGCCGTGTCGGCCCTGGCCGAGCAGCTGAACATGCCGCAGGAGAACCTGATCACGCCGGACACCGTGCGGCGGGTCTGCTGGGAGCCGCCGGCGGTCCCGGACGCCGAGTCGGTCGCGGCCGCGCTGGCCGGGTACGGGGCGCGGCCCTGGCAGGTCGAGCAGGTCACGCCGATGCTGGTGGCGGCGCTCCAGGCGCGGGCCGCGAAGGCGTGACCTGCGGGCGGGCGCGTTCCAGGAGGGTGCTGAAGATCTTGGCCGGATCAGCGAGCGGCGGCTGGTGCGTGCAGCTGCAAGGCGCCGGGATGCCCTCGTAGCGGAGCTACTAGGGCATTTCGGCAACGCGGCTGGGGGTCCCACGCCCTTAAGGCAGTGGGGGAGTGCGTGCCAGGCGTCGGGAGCCCGGCCAAGATCTTCAGCACCCTCCTAGGGGGTGTTTCGAAAGTCCTGTGCGGTGCCCGCGGTGTCCGGTGCGTGCTCTCGGCGTGCCGGACGAAAGCTCTCGTACTGGATGTACTTGGGCTTTCGGCTGGTGCGGCGAGAGTGCGTGCCGGGCGCCGTGGGTGCTGTGCGGGACTTTCGAAACACCCCCTAGGTGCCCCGGCGTGAGCCGAGGGCACCCAGAGGTCACTTTGTCGCGCCCCGCATGAACCCGTTGTAGATGAACCTCTGCAGGAACAGGAACACGATCAGCGTCGGCAGGATCACCAGCACGGCACCCGCCGAGATGGTCTCCCAGTGCGCGCCGAACGGGCCCTTGAAGCGGAACAGGGACGTCGAGATCACGCCAAGATCTTCGGACGGCATGTAGAGGAAGGGGATGTAGAAGTCGTTGTAGACGGTGATCCCCTTCACGATCACGACCGTCGCGATCGCGGGCTTGAGCAGCGGGAAGATGACCTTCCGGTAGATCGTGAAGGCGTTGGCGCCGTCGAGGCGGGCCGATTCGTCGAGTGAGACCGGGATCGACCGTACGAACTGCAGGAAGATGTAGATCGAGACGATGTCGGTGCCCATGTAGAGCGCGATCGGTGCCCAGCGGGTGTCGAACATGCCGAAGCTGTTGACGATCTGGAAGGTCGCCACCTGAGTCGTCACTCCGGGTACGAGGGTGGCGATCAGGAACAGCGCGACCACCAGCTTCCGGAAGCGGAAGGTGAAGCGATCGATCGCGTAGGCCGCCATGGACCCGATGACCACCGTGCCCGTGATGGCGAAGAGCAGGATGAAAGCCGTGTTGCCGAACGCCGTCAGCATCCGGCCGTCCTGAAACGCCGTCACATAGTTGTGGAAGTTCAGGAAGTCGCCGGGCAGCGAGAGTGCGCCGCTGTCGTCCGTCATCTCCTTCGACGTCTTGAGCGACGTCAGGAAGACGACTGCGAGCGGCAGCAGGACCACGACGGACGCGGCGACCAGCGACAGATACGTGAGCGTGCGTGCGACTCCCCGGCGGACCCCCGGTGTCGGGGCGATGAGCGTCATACGAGATCCACCTTGTCGTCGGGGACGAGGCGGCGCTGCACCCACGTCACCGCCAGGATGATCAGCAGCAGGACGACTGCGGCGGCCGAGGCGAGGCCCGTCTTGTTGAACTGGAAGGCGAGCTTCACCGTCTGGATCACGAAGGTCTCGGTGCCGGTCGCGCCGCCGGTCATGATGTACGGGATCTCGAAGACCGACAGCGAGCCGGAGATCGACAGGATCACGCTGAGGCTCAGCACCGGGCGGATCCCGGGCGCGATGATGTACCGGAACTGCTGCCAGCGGTTGGCGCCGTCGAGTTCGGCGGCCTCGTACAACTCCCCCGGTATGGACTGGATCGCGCCCAGGAAGAGCACGAAGTTCAGGCCCATGTAGCGCCAGACCGAGACGCCGGCGAGCGAGATGTTCGCGGAGGTGGATGTGGAGAGCCAGGCCCGGTCGGTGTCCACGCCGAGCAGGCCGAGGACCGAGTCGAGCGTGCCGCCGTCCTGGAAGAAGTAGAGGAAGACGAAGCCGATCGCGACCCCGTTGATCAGGTACGGGAAGAAGAGCACGCCCTTGAAGAAGTTCCGGAAACGGACGTTGAAGCTGAGGATCGTCGCGAAGTAGAGCGCGAGGGCGATCTGCACCACCGAGGCGGCGAGATAGTAGCCGCTGACCAGGAAGACCTGGAAGAGCTCCGCCCTGGTGAAGATGTCGACGTAGTTCTCGGCGCCCGTGTAGTTCAGTTCGGGGCTGATGCCGTCCCAGTCGGTGAAGCTGTACGCGATCATGTTGGCGACCGGCGCGTACGTGAAGGTGACCAGGAGCGCCAGCGGGGCGAGGAGGAAGAGCCAGGGGGTGAGGCCCCGGCGCAGCCTCAGTCTCCTCGGGGGCCCGGTCTTGCGGACGCCGGGCGCGGCCACGGTGGGCCGCGCCTTGTGGACCGTGTCCGTCATCAGGACCCCAGGGACTGCTGTGCCTCGGTCCAGCGCCTGCCGAGGTCGTCGAGGAAGTCCTCCAGGCTGCCGTCCTTGGCGCCGCGGGCCAGGTCGACGAGGTCCTGGCGGTAGTCGGGCTGGTAGATGCCGACCTCCGAGGCGTTGTCGATCTCCTTGACCGTGCCGCCCTGGGCGTCGTCGACCTCGATGAACTTCACGCCCGCCTCCTCGTACGGCCGGAGCACCTCGGGGAGCGGGGCGCCCTTGACCGGGGAGAGGGTCAGGTTGTCGGCGGCGTAGCCGGACTCGTCGGTGAACCAGTCGATCCAGGCGCGGGCGGCTTCCTTGTGGTCGGAGTTGACGTTGACGGCCTGGTTGTAGTCGGGCGACATGGCCGCGCAGAACTTCCCGTCCACCTGGGCCGGGAAGGGCATGAAGCCGATGTCGTCCGGGTTGGTGCCCGCCTCCTTCGCCGCCGCCTGGAACTGGGTGATCGCCCAGGAACCGAGCCACATCGTGGCGATCTCGCCCTTGGCCAGCTTGGGCTTGGAGCCCTCCCAGTTGGTGGTCGTCGGGTCCTTCTCGACGAGCCCGCCGCGGACGATGTCGTACAGCAGGGTGTCGGCGACGCGCAGATCGGCGCCCTCGGCCCAGGGGTTGCCCTCGGCCAGCTTGTCGGTCGCCCCGGTGTCGCAGCTGACCGCGCCGTTCATGTACGTCCAGTGCGTGAGCGGCCACATGTCCTTGAAGTTGGTGTAGTACGGGACCGCGTCGGTCCTGGCCTTGATGGCCTTGAGGCCTTCGACGAACTCGGCGGGTGTGGTGGGCCAGTCGGTGATCCCGGCGTCCCGCCAGACCTTCTTGTTGTAGAGGAATCCGGGGAGCCCGCCCATCGGGCTCTGCCCGTAGACCTTGCCGTCGACCGTGGTGAAGTCGGTGAAGTGGTACTTCTCGCTGCGCTCGGCCTGCGTGCCCAGCGAGGCGAAGAACTTGGGGTAGTCGTTCTTCTTGATGACCGCCGGGATCATCAGGACGTCGCCGTAGTTCTCCGTGTTCATCCGGATCTTGACCTCGCCCTCGTAGTCCGTGAGGGCGTCGAACTCGACCTTGACCTTCGGGTAGGTCTTGTTGAACTCGGCGGCGTACTTCTTCATCGTGCCGTCCTGCACGAGGTCGGTGCGGTGGGTGAGGACCGTGATGGTTCCGGACACCGTTGCCGGGTCGTCGGGCGCCTCGGCGTCCGCGCCTTCCGAACTGCCTCCGCTTCCCGTGCAGCCCGCGGCCATGAGTGCGGCGGCGAGCAGTGTTCCGGCGAGTGCTCTGTGTGCGCTGCGGTTCATCTGCACCAGCTCCGTTCGGCGGGTCGAGCGCGCGTGGATGGTTGGCTGGTTCGGCACTCTGGCAGCCGTACCTGAACCGGTAAAGTCCCAATTTCGCCAACGCTGCAAGATTGATTAAGGGCACTGCTCCTTCAAGTGCTGGACCGGTTTAGGGAGACCGCATGCTGGACGCCACACCGCTCACCGAGGGATGGACCCTGCGGTACGACGGGGCCGAACTGCCGGCCGTGGTGCCGGGCTGTGTGCACACCGATCTGCTGGCGGCCGGGGTGATCCCGGACCCCTTCCTCGGGCGGAACGAGACCGAGGTGGCGTGGGTGGGGCGGCGGGGGTGGACGTACGAGAGGGATCTGCCGGAGTCCGTGGGGCACGACCAGACGGACCTGGTCTTCGACGGGCTGGACACGGCAGCCGAGATCCGGCTCGATGGCCGACTCCTGGGCTCCGTACGGAACATGCACCGTTCGTACCGCTTCGACGTGACCGGGCTGAGCGGCCGGCTGTCCGTGCGCTTCACCTCCGCGTACGCCGAGGCCGAGGCGGTGCGCCAGCGGCTCGGGGACCGGCCGAACGCATATCCCGAGCCCTTCCAGTTCATCCGCAAGATGGCCTGCTCCTTCGGCTGGGACTGGGGGCCGACGCTGGTCACCGCCGGTATCTGGCGGCCGGTGCGGCTGGAGCGGTGGTCGACGGCGCGGATCGCCCGGGTGCGGCCGGTGGTGACGGTGAGCGGCTCTGTCGGGCACGTGGACCTGTTCGTCGACGTGGAGCGGTCCGCCGTCGAGGCCGGGCTCGGCGTGACCGCCCGGGTCGGTGGCGTGGAGGCGAGCGCCGAGGTCGACGGCACGGGCGCGGCCGTACGGCTCCGGGTGCCCGGCGCCGAGCTGTGGTGGCCGCGCGGATACGGTGAACAGTCGCTGTACGACGTGGAGTTGACGCTGTACGACGACTCCGGCGCCCTCGATGTGTGGCGGCGGCGGATCGGTTTCCGGACGGTCGAGCTGGACACCTCGCGCGACGAGCACGGCACCGGCTTCACCCTGGTCGTGAACGGGGAGCGGCTCTTCGCGCGCGGGGTCAACTGGATCCCGGACGACCCGTTCCCGTCCCGGATCACCCGGGAGCGGTACCGCGAGCGGCTCGGGCAGGCGGCCGGGGCGGGCGTCGACCTCGTACGCGTGTGGGGCGGCGGGATCTACGAGAGCGAGGACTTCTACGACGCCTGCGACGAGCTGGGGCTGCTGGTCTGGCAGGACTTCCCGTTCGCCTGCGCCGCCTACCCCGAGGAACAGCCGCTGCGGGGCGAGGTGGAGGCCGAGGCGCGCGAGAACGTCGTACGGCTGATGCCGCACCCCTCACTCGTGCTGTGGAACGGCAACAACGAGAACCTGTGGGGCTTCAGGGACTGGGACTGGGAGCGGCGGCTGGCCGGGGAGTCGTGGGGCGAGGGGTACTACCTGGGCGTACTGCCGCGTGTCGTGGCCGAGTCGGACCCGACGCGGCCGTACACGCCGGGCAGTCCCTGGTCCGGGTCCTGGGACCACCACCCGAACGACCCGGCACACGGCACGCACCACTCGTGGGAGGTGTGGAACCGCGAGGACTACGCGGACTACCGGCTCCATGTGCCGCGGTTTGTCGCCGAGTTCGGCTGGCAGGCGCCCCCCGCGTACGCCACTCTGCGGCGCGCCCTGCCCGGCGAGGAGCTCGCGGCGGACTCCCCCGGGATGCTGCACCATCAGAAGGCCGAGGACGGGAACGGGAAGCTGGAGCGGGGTCTCGCCCGGCATTTCCCGGTGTCGAAGGGCGACTTCGACCGCTGGCACTATCTGACGCAGGTCAACCAGGCGCGGGCCGTCGCCGCCGGGATCGAGCACTGGCGGTCGCACTGGCCCGTGTGCGCGGGCACGATCGTGTGGCAGCTCAACGACTGCTGGCCGGTGACGAGTTGGGCGGCGATCGACGGGGACGGGCGGCCCAAGCCGCTGTACCACGAGCTCAGGCGGCTGTACGCGGACCGGCTGCTGACGCTGCGGCCCCGCGACGGCGGGCTGGTGCTGGCGGCGGTGAACCAGTCGGGCGAGGCGTGGGCGCCCGCGCTCAGGCTGCGGCGGATGTCGGTCGAGGGGGCCGTGGTGGCGGAGACGGGCGTGGAACTGGCGGCCTCCGCGCGAGCGGTCGCCGGCCTCCGGGTGCCGCGTGAGCTGGAGCCTGTCGGGCTGAAGGAGTTCCTGGTCGCGGACGCCGACGGGCTGCGTGCCGTGCACTTCCCCGTGCCGGACCGCGACATCCCCTACCCGCGGCCGGAGTTCGACGTCACCGTCGCGCCGGGCACGGTGACCGTGACGGCCCGGACCCTGGTACGGGATCTGCTGCTGCAGGCCGACCGGTTGCAGCCGGCGGCTCGGACGGACACGGGGCTGGTCACGCTGCTGCCCGGGGAACAGGTGACCATGGGGGTGCGCGGCTGGGAGAGTCCGGACGCGGACGCCGCCCGGTCGGCCCTGTACTGCGTGGAGCCCACCCGATGACAACACCCTCGACACCCTCGACTCCCCCGGCGCCCCGCGTCACGATCAAGGACGTCGCCGCGCGGGCCGGGGTGTCCAAGGGAGCGGTGTCGCTCGCGTTCAACCACAAGCCGGGGCTGGCCGAGGCGACCCGCGAGCGGATCTTCGCGGCGGCGCGGGAGCTCGGGTGGGCGCCGAACCTGGCCGCGCGGTCGCTGTCGAGCCAGCGGGTGGACGTGGTGGGGCTCGCGATCTGCCGGCCGGCGAAGCTGCTCGGGCTCGAACCCTTCTACATGGAGTTCATCTCCGGGGTGGAGAGCGTGCTCACCGAGCGGTCGTGCTCGTTGCTGCTGCGGCTCGTACGGAATCTGGACGAGGAGGTGGGGCTCCAGGACGCGTGGTGGCGGGGCAAGCAGGTCAGCGGTTCGATTCTCGTCGACTTCCGCGCGGACGATCCGAGAGTGGCGGCCGTGGAGCGGCTCGGGATGCCGGTGGTCGCCGTCGGGCATCCGTCCCTGACCGGCGGTCTCACCTCCGTGTGGACCGACGACGCCACCGCCGTCACCGAGGCCGTACGGTATCTCGCCGCCCTCGGGCACCGGCGGATCGCCCGGGTGGGAGGTGCGGCGGCCCTCGGCCACACGTCCATCCGTGCGGCCGCCTTCGACGAGGCCGCCAGGGCGCTGGCGCTGGCCGGGGCGTGGCAGGTGGCGACGGACTTCTCGGGGGATTCGGGGGCGCGGGCGACACGCTCGCTGCTCGCGGCCGGTGCGGCGGACCGGCCGACGGCGATCGTCTACGACAACGACATCATGGCCGTGGCCGGGCTGTCGGTCGCCGCCGAGATGGGGCTGAGCGTCCCCGGCGACGTCTCCCTGCTCGCCTGGGACGACTCCCAGCTGTGCCGGCTGACCCGTCCGACCCTGTCCGCGATGAGCCATGACGTGCACGGATTCGGCGCGGACGTGGCGCGGACGCTGTTCGGGGTGATCATGGGAGAGGGAGCGGGGTCGCATCCCGTGCAGACACCCGTACTGACGCCACGCGGGTCCACGGCACCGCCGCGCGGATGATCTCCGTAGCATCATGGCTGTGAAACGGATGTGACCTTCACCGCTTGGCCCTCCGGGACTGGGCAGCATGGTTACCCGTAAGTAGCATGGGGGTGAGCGCTCGCTCAGCGAAGCGCATCGCAGCAGTGCCATCCCGCACCCTGGAGGAGAGCCATCGTGCCTCGTACCGTCAGGGACGTCGTCTTCGTCGACGGCGTCCGCACCCCGTTCGGCAAGGCGGGCCCGAAGGGCATCTACCACGAGACCCGAGCCGACGACCTCGTCGTGAAGGCGATCCGGGAGCTGCTGCGACGCAACCCCGGTCTCGACCCGAAGAAGGTCGACGAGGTCGCCATCGCCGCGACCACGCAGATCGGCGACCAGGGCCTGACCATCGGCCGCACCGCGGGCATCCTCGCCGGGCTGCCGCAGTCCGTCCCCGGGTACTCCATCGACCGCATGTGCGCGGGCGCGCTGACCGCCGTCACGACCACGGCCGGTTCGATCGCGTTCGGCGCGTACGACGCCGTCATCGCCGGTGGTGTCGAGCACATGGGCCGCCACCCGATGGGCGAGGGCGTGGACCCGAACCCGCGGTTCGTCAGCGAGAAGCTGGTCGACGAGTCCGCCCTGTTCATGGGCATGACCGCCGAGAACCTGCACGACCGCTACCCGCACATCACCAAGCAGCGCGCCGACGAATACGCCGTGCGCTCGCAGGAGAAGGCCGCCAAGGCGTACGCCAACGGCAAGATCCAGGCCGACCTGGTGCCGATCTCGGTCCGCCGTACCAACGCTGAGGCGGGCGAGACGGGCTGGGGCCTGGTCACCGCCGACGAGCCGATGCGCCCGGGGACGACGCTGGAGAACCTGGCCGGTCTCAAGACGCCGTTCCGCGTGCACGGCAGGGTCACCGCCGGTAACGCGGCCGGTCTCAACGACGGCGCCACCGCCTCGATCATCGCGTCCGAGGACTTCGCCCGCGAGAACAACCTCCCGGTGAAGATGCGCCTGGTCTCGTACGCCTTCGCGGGCGTCGAGCCGGAGGTCATGGGCTACGGGCCGATCCCGGCGACCGAGAAGGCCCTCGCCAAGGCGGGCCTGTCGATCCAGGACATCAACCTCTTCGAGATCAACGAGGCCTTCGCCGTCCAGGTCCTGGCCTTCCTCGACCACTACGGCATCGCGGACGCCGACGAGCGCGTCAACCAGTACGGCGGCGCCATCGCCTTCGGGCACCCGCTGGCCTCCTCCGGCGTCCGGCTGATGACGCAGCTGGCCCGCCAGTTCGAGGAACAGCCGAACGTCCGCTACGGCCTGACCACCATGTGCGTCGGCTTCGGCATGGGCGCGACGGTCATCTGGGAGAACCCTCACTTCGAGAACGCTGCCGGAGGCAACAAGTGAGCACCACCGCTGAACTCCTCAAGGGCGCGGCCGAGTTGTTCCCCGACGAGGTCGTCACCCAGGCGCACGTACGCCACCTGGATCTGCCGTTCAAGGCGGGCCGTTTCGCCCTCATCACCCTCGACAACGGCCTCGACCACACCAAGCCGACCACCTTCGGGCCGCAGTCCCTGGCGAACCTCAACACCGCCATCGACCAGGTCGAGAAGGAGGCCGCGGCCGGTGAGATCGTCGGTGTCGGCGTCACCGGCAAGCCGTTCATCTTCGCGGTCGGGGCGGATCTGAAGGGCGTCGAGCTCCTCAAGAACCACGACGACGCGCTCGCCATCGGCAAGGGCGGCCACGAGGTCTTCAAGCGCCTCGCGGCCCTGGCCGTGCCGACCTTCGCGTACTACAACGGCGCGGCGATGGGCGGCGGCGTCGAGGTCGGCCTGCACTGCAAGTACCGCACGGTCTCGAAGGCGCTGCCCGCCTTCTCGCTCCCCGAGGTCTTCCTCGGCCTGGTCCCCGGCTGGGGCGGCTGCACCCTGCTGCCGAACCTGATCGGCGCCGACAAGGCCGTCTCGGTGATCATCGAGAACTCGCTCAACCAGAACAAGCAGCTCAAGGGCCGGCAGGTCTACGACCTCGGCATCGCCGACGCCATCTTCGAGGGCGCGGACTTCCTGGAGCAGTCGCTGATCTGGACGGCTCAGGTGCTGAAGGGTGACGTCGAGGTCGAGCGCCCGGTCATCGACCGCGGCGAGGCCTGGGACCAGGCTGTTGCCAAGGGCCGCTTCATCGCGGACGGCAAGGTGCACGGGGCGGCCCCGGCCGCGTACCGCGCCCTGGACATCATCGCCGCGGCCAAGAACGGCGACCTCCAGCAGGGGTACGACGCCGAGGACGTGGCCCTCGCCGACCTGATCATGGGCGGCGAACTGCGCGCCGGGATCTACGCGTTCAACCTGGTCCAGAAGCGCGGCAAGCGCCCGGCCGGTGCCCCGGACAAGAACCTCGCCCGTCCGGTGACGAAGGTCGGTGTCGTGGGCGCGGGCCTGATGGCCTCGCAGTTGGCGCTGCTCTTCCTGCGCCGCCTCGAAGTGCCCGTCGTTCTCACGGACATCGACCAGGAGCGCGTCGACAAGGGTGTGGGCTACGTCCACGCCGAGATCGACAAGCTGCTCGGCAAGGGCCGTATCAACCAGGACAAGGCCAACCGCCTCAAGGCGCTGGTCACCGGTGTCCTGGACAAGGCCGAGGGCTTCGCGGACGCGGACTTCATCATCGAGGCCGTGTTCGAGGAGATCGGCGTCAAGCAGCAGGTGTTCGCGGAGGTCGAGGCGGTCGCCCCGGCACACGCGATCCTCGCCACCAACACCTCCTCGCTGTCGGTCTCGGAGATGGCGTCGAAGCTGAAGAACCCCGAGCGGGTCGTCGGCTTCCACTTCTTCAACCCGGTGGCGGTGCTGCCGCTCCTGGAGATCGTCCGGGGCGAGGCAACCGACGACGCCTCCCTCGCCACGGCCTTCGCCGTCGCCAAGAAGCTGAAGAAGACGGCGGTTCTGGTGAAGGACGCCCCGGCGTTCGTCGTGAACCGCATCCTCACCCGCTTCATGGGCGAGGTCCAGAACGTCATCGACGAGGGCACCCCGGTCGAGGTCGCCGAGAAGGCGGTCGAGCCGCTGGGCCTGCCGATGTCCCCGCTGGTCCTCCTGGAGCTGGTCGGCCCCGCGATCGGCCTGCATGTCTCCGAGACGCTCAACAAGGCGTTCCCGGACCGCTTCAAGGTCTCCCCGAACCTCAAGCGGGTCGTCGAGGCGGGCAAGCGCGGCTTCTACGTCTACGACAGCGGCAAGCCCGAGCTGGACCCGGAGGTCGCCGCGCTGCTGAAGCAGGGCGACTCCGTCCTCACCGAGGAGCAGGTGCGGGCGCGCGTCCTGGAGGCGGTCGCGCAGGAGATCGGGCTCATGCTCGACGAGGGCGTCGTCGCCGAGGCCCAGGACGTCGACCTGTGCCTGATCACGGGCGCCGGCTGGCCGTTCCACCTGGGCGGCATCACGCCGTACCTGGACCGCGAGGGCGTGTCGGAGCGGGTGAACGGCAAGAAGTTCCTGGCTCCGGGCGTGGCGTCGGTTCCGGCGTAACCGGCGTAGTACGGATGTGACGAGGGCCTCCGCGGTGTGCGGAGGCCCTCTGTCATGCGCTCGCGTCGTCCTGCTCGGCCGTGGCGAGGCGCGCTTTCAGTTCGGCGTTCTCCGTCTCCAGGGCGATGATGCGCTTGCGGGCGAAGTACAGCTCCATGACGGCGTCGTGGAACTCGGAGATGAGTTCTTCGGGGGTCAGTTGCATCTCAAGCCCCCTTACGCCGACGCGACCTGGGTGACCTTGCCGTTGCCACCCTTCCAGTACAGGGCGCCGTCCTGGGCGTAGAGGGAACCGCCGCCGAGTGCGGCGGGCGCGTTCGTCGGTACGGCGGAGACGTCCGCGAGCCGCACCGCGCCCTCGGCGAGCACGGCCGACGCGGCGTTCTCGGCCCGCTGGACCACGTGAAGCTGGGCCTGGGGCGTGGCCCCGCGGGCTGTGCCGACGCCGATCCGCCCCGTGCCCTTGATGATGAAGTCGTCCAGGCCGGGGGTGTTCCGCACGGCGACGAGGTTGCCGGTGGTCGGGCCGTCGGTCGCGGTCAGGTAGATGCCCTGGGCGGCGGTTCCGGCCGTGCGGAGGTCGAGCGAGAGGGCGGCGGCGCCCTGGTCCGAGCCGTCGGCGTACCCCATGTGGGAGATCTTCAGCGTGCCGCGTGCGGTCTCCCTGCCGGTCAGGTACATCGCCGAGGTGTCCGGGTTGTCCGAGGTCACGTTGAGCGCCACGGCCTCCCCGGAGGCGCCCTTGTGGTTGATGGTGACCGTGTGCGCCGTCGTCGAGGTGCCGTAGAACTGGGCCGGCGCGGTGTACTGCGTGTACTCACCGTCGTCCGCTGCGGCCTCCGACCCGCTGACGGCGACGGTCACCGCGCCCGCGGTGAAGCCGCCGAGGAATACTCTGCGCCCAACTGCCATGGGTGTACTCGCTTTCCGTGTGGTTTTCCGTGTGCAGGCGTCATGTGATCACCCTTCGCCGGACGAGACAATCGAGTTCGCTCATCCCCGCGCCCTGAGGGTGAAGCGCCCCTTCTTCGGGGCATGACCCCGGAGTCGGTCTATAGTTCGGATACATTGTGGTGTTCGACAGCCGTACGGGCCCGGCCTCTCCCCCCACTCGTGCCCTCCCCCCACGTTCGAATCCCGGCATCGAGTCAAGCGATGAGAGAGGACACCGAGGCATGACGCATGCCCTGACGGACACGGAATCAGGCAGATCCCGGCGTGCGCCGTCCGGCGGCCGGACCGACAAGCCACGGCGCCGCAGGGTGTGGCGCTGGATCGCGCTCGGCTTCGTCCTGCTGTTGCTGGCGGGCGCCGGCACCGGCTACTGGCTCTACAGCGACCTGAACGGCAACATCGACGGCGTCGACCTCGACAAGGCGATCGGCGAGGACCGCCCCGAGAAGCTGCCTACGTCGGGGCGGAACATCCTGGTCCTGGGCTCCGACTCGCGCGCAGGGGACAACGCCGAGCTCGACTCGGGCAACGTCTCCGGTGCCCGCTCCGACACCGCCCTCGTGATGCACATCCCCGAGGGCCGCACCAGCGCCGTCGCCGTCAGCATCCCGCGCGACACCCTGGTCACCCGCCCCGAGTGCACCACGTCGGACGGCTCCACGCTCCCGTCGGCGAACCGGGTGATGTTCAACTCCGTGTACTCGCTCGCCGGTTCCGCTTGTGTCGTCAAGACCGTGGAGCAGATGTCCGGCGTCCGCATGGACCACTTCATGGAGATCGACTTCGCCGGCTTCAAGGAACTGGTCGACGCCATAGGCGGTGTGACGGTCACCATCGACCAGGACATCAAGAACGGCGCCAACGGCCTGAACCTGAGTGCCGGTACCCACAAGCTGAACGGCACCGAGTCGCTCGGGTTCGTCCGGACCCGGTACGGCGTCGGCGACAGCAGCGACCTGAGCCGTATCGGCCTCCAGCAGCAGTTCATGATCGCGCTGCTGAGCGAGGTCAAGCAGCAGGACCTGCTGGGCAGCCCCACCAAGGCCTACAGGATCGCCAATTCGCTCACCGAGTCGCTCACCACCGACTCCGAGCTGGCGTCCCTGACGAAGCTGGCGGACTTCGGGCGCAGCATGAACGGGGTCGACCCCGCCACCATGGAGACGATCATGCTGCCGGTGGAGTACGACAAGACCGATCCCAACCGCGTGGTGGCCGCGGAGCCGCAGGCGACGCAGCTGTGGAAGGCGATCCGCACCGACTCGGAGATCCCCGAGTCCGCCAAGAAGTCCCCCGCCACGGGCGGCTGACAACCCGGCACCTGACACACGACGAGGCGGGCCACCCCGACCGGTGGCCCGCCTCGTCGTGTTCCGGTGGGCGCCGGCGTCAGACGCGGGTCGAGGGAGGCATCGCCAGGCCCTCCTCGTCCTTCTGCCGGGCGATGTACAGGGCGCCGTCGGCGCCGATGGTCCCGAGCACGACCTTGCCGTACGCGTCACTCACCAGCGCGGGGGTGCCCACGCAGCGCGCCCGGGTCGGCGACCACCAGACGCCGGCCTGCTCGTTCTCCGTGCCGCTGGCGGCGAGCTGGACCTGTCCGTCGCGGTCACGATGGGCCAGTACGGTGCAGTCGTAGCCGTCGATCGTCGTGCGCAGCGGGGCGACGGGGCCCCCGGCCGGTGTGCCGCCGAGCGGGATCGCCTCGCTGCCGGGACGGTGGGCGACGATTCCCCCGGTCGCCGGGTCGGTCCAGTAGTACGTGGCACGGTCGGGCGCGGTCTCCAGCCCGACGGCGCTGCCGCGGGCCACCGCCAGCGGGGTGTCCGGGATCCGGCGGAAGTCCCCGCCGGGCTGGTCCTGCGCCCAGCGCGTGATCAGGTTCTTGCCGCCGACCATCGCCTCGACGCGTCCGGAGGCGTGGGCGACCGCGGCGACGGGGCCCTGCACCCGGCTGCCCTTGATGTCGGTCCACCGGCCCCACTTGCCGCTGGGCAGCTCCCGCCGCAGCGTGACGCCACCGCCCGCGTTCCGCACGAAGACGTGCACGATTCCGGCGGTGTCGACCACCGCGGTCGGCGCCCCGAGCCGCGCCGCCTTCTCGCGGACCTTGTGCGGGTTGCCCAGCGGGCGCCACTCGGTGACGGGGCGGCCGGTCTGGTACTGGACGGCATGCACGAGGTTCACGGCAGGCGGGCCGTCGTCCTTGGGGACCTCGCGCCGGCCGAGGAAGTGGACGTAGCCGTCGGTCCCTTGGGTCACCGAGAGGTGGGTGAGAGCGGGCACGGGAAAGAGGTCCGGGCCGCTCCACCGCGGGTCGCCGGGCCGGGTCTGGGTCCAGCGCAACAGGCCGTCGTGGGTTCGGGCGTACGCCGTGAGCCTGCCGTCCTTGCCGAGGACGAGCCAGGACCCACGGAGCGTGGCCACGGCGGCCTGCCGCTCGCCTCCGGCCCTCTTCTCACCGGTTCCGGCCGCTTCCCCCTGGGCGGCGGCGCGCCCGGCTCTGGTCCGCATGACGACCTGTCCCTCCCCATGACGCTCGGCGCGGCTACCGGCCGCCCTCTCGCGCCAGGAATGCGAGAGGCAAGCGCGCCCATCATAAGATGATCGTTCCGCCAGCTCTGTGAGAGCCTGTGTCATATCCCCGGCCGGATCAGCGCACGTCGTCATGGGGTCCCCCCGCTCGAGCGCAGCCGAGAGTGGGGGAGCGTGCGATCGCAAGGCGCCGGAAGGTCCTCGATGGGGGCGGCCCCGCGCGAGCGAAGCCGAGCGTGGGGGAGGAGCTACCAGGGCCTTTCGGCAACACGGCTGGGGGTCCCCCACGCCCTTAAGGCAGTGGGGGAGTGCGTGCCAGGCGGCGGGCGCCCGGCCGGGGATATGACACAGGCTCTGACCACCACCATGGGACCCTGTCCCCATGGCTGACCCACTGCTCGTGATCATCGACGCCGCCAACGTCATCGGCTCCGTCCCCGACGGCTGGTGGCGCGACCGCCGCGGGGCCGCCGAGCGGCTCCGGGACCGGCTCGCGCGGGACGGGATGCCGGGGCGCGGGGAGCAGGTCGAAATCGTGCTCGTGGTGGAGGGCGCGGCTCGCGGTGTGGAGTCCGTGCCGGGAGTACGCGTCGAGTCGGCCTCCGGCAGCGGCGACGACCGGATCACGGAACTGGCGGCCGAGGCCCACGGCCGCCCCTGCCTGGTGGTGACCGCCGACCGCGAACTGCGGCGCCGGGTCACCGAGACGGGCGCCGAGGTCACCGGGCCGCGTGCGGTGCGGGCCGGACAGGACTGAGGCTGTGTCACGTCCCCGGCCGGGGACGTGACACAGCCTCACCAACGCGCACGGCCGCCTGCCGGTACGTCAGTCGCGGGCGGGCTCCACCTGGTCGACCGCCTCGGCCGTGGTGCGCGCGAAGCGGCCGTCGAGCTTGGAGACGAGCCCGGTGACCTGGCGGGCGATGTCGGGCGCGGTGAGCCCGATCTCCGCCATGACCTCGGCGCGGGAGGCGTGGTCGAGGAAGCGCGGCGGGATGCCGAAGTCACGGAGCGGAACGTCCACGCCCGCGTCGCGCAGGGACTGGGCGACGGCCGAACCGACGCCGCCGACGCGGGAGTTGTCCTCCACGGTCACGACCACGCGATGCTGCTCGGCGAGCGGGGCCATGGCCTCGTCGACCGGCTTGACCCAGCGCGGGTCGACGACCGTGGTGGAGATGCCCTGCTTGTCGAGGAGGCCGGCGATCTCCAGGCACATCGGCGCGAGGGCGCCCACCGACACGAGGAGCACGTCCGGGGCGTCCGTGCCCGGCTCACGCAGCACGTCCATGCCGCCGATCCGGCCCACGGCGGGTACGGCGGGGCCCACGGTGCCCTTGGAGAAGCGGACCACGGTCGGCGCGTCGTCGACCTCGACGGCCTCGCGCAGCTGGGCACGGACCTGGTCGGCGTCGCGCGGGGCGGCGAGCCTGAGGCCGGGGACGACCTGGAGGATCGACATGTCCCACATGCCGTTGTGCGAGGCGCCGTCGGTGCCGGTGACGCCGGCCCGGTCCAGCACGAAGGTGACCCCGCACTTGTGCAGGGCCACATCCATCAACACCTGGTCGAAGGCACGGTTGAGGAAGGTGGCGTACACGGCGAAGACGGGGTGCACCCCGCCCGCCGCGAGGCCCGCCGCGGAGACGGCGCCGTGCTGCTCGGCGATGCCGACGTCGTAGATACGGTCCGGGAAGGCGTCCGCGAACTTCTTCAGGCCGACCGGCTGGAGCATCGCCGCGGTGATGGCGACGATGTCCTCGCGCTCCCTGCCGAGTTCGACCATCTCCTCGCCGAAGACGGAGGTCCAGTCGGCGCCCGATGCCTTGATCGGCAGGCCCGTGTCGGGGTGGATGGGGCCGATGCCGTGGAAGCGGTCGGCCTCGTCCTGGAGGGCGGGCTGGTAGCCGCGGCCCTTCTCCGTCAGGCAGTGCACGATCACCGGGCCGCCGAAGCGCTTGGCGCGGGCGAGCGCGGACTCCAGGGCCTCGACGTCGTGCCCGTCGATCGGCCCGACGTACTTCAGGCCGAGGTCCTCGAACATGCCCTGCGGCGCGATGAAGTCCTTCAGCCCCTTCTTCGCCCCGTGCAGGGTGTCGAAGAGCGGCTTGCCGACGACGGGGGTGCGCTCCAGCAGATCCTTCCCCCGGGCCAGGAAGCGCTCGTAACCGTCGGTGGTGCGCAGCGTGGCCAAGTGGTTGGCGAGGCCGCCGATCGTGGGGGCGTACGAACGCTCGTTGTCGTTGACGACGATGACGAGCGGACGGTCCTTGGCGTCCGCGATGTTGTTGAGCGCCTCCCAGGCCATACCGCCGGTGAGGGCGCCGTCACCGATGACGGCGACAACGTGGTCGTCGCGTTTCCGCAGCTGGTTGGCCTTGGCGAGACCGTCGGCCCAGCCGAGGACCGTCGACGCGTGGCTGTTCTCGATGACGTCGTGCTCGGACTCCGCCTGCGACGGGTAGCCCGACAGGCCGCCCTTCATCTTCAGCTTCGAGAAGTCCTGACGGCCGGTGAGCAGCTTGTGCACGTAGGACTGGTGGCCGGTGTCCCAGAGCACCTTGTCCTTCGGCGACTCGAAGACGCGGTGCAGCGCGATGGTGAGCTCGACCACACCTAGGTTCGGGCCGAGGTGGCCGCCGGTCTTGGAGACCGCGTCGACGAGGAAGCTCCGGATCTCCCCTGCCAGCAGGTCCAGCTCCTCGAAGCTGAGCCGGTCCAGATCGCGCGGTCCCCTGATGCGGGTCAGCAGCGGCACCCGTGCCTCCTTGCAGTAGAGCTGATCGACCTTTTGCCAGGCTTGTCGAGTCTAATGTTCCGCCTTCCACGGCGGCGTCCGGCCTCCGCGTCATACATCACGCGATCGGCCGTAAACCATCCTGCACCGCCATACGCGTACGAAACGCCCCCGAGCGCAAAGAAGTGCCCGACACCACCATGGCACCGGGCACTTCCTGTCACAGAGGGGACTGCAGCGCGCCCCTGAAGGGGCGCGGGGCTGTGTCAATTTGCGGCTCCGCCGCGTGGGCGCGACCAGCCACACACAAACCCGCAGCCGACAACCAACCGCAACCCCGACGGCGCCCCCTGCTCAACCGCTACGCGCGCCCCGCCGACTTCTGCGTACGACGCGACACCGAGTCCAGAACCACCGCGGCCAGCAGCACGGCCCCCGTGATCATGTACTGCACGGCCGCACTGGAGCTGCCCTGCATGTACAGGCCGGTCATGATCGACTGGATGACCAGGATGCCGAGCACCGCCGACCACGGCGTACCGCGGCCGCCGAAGAGGCTGGTGCCGCCGATGACGGCCGCCGCGATGGCGATCATCAGCATGTTGCCGCCGCCGAGGCTGGAGTCGGAGACACCGGACTGCGAAGCGATGAACAGACCGCCGAGGCCCGCGAGGGTCCCGGAGATGGTGAACACCGAGATCCGGATCAGGGCCACGTTGATACCGGCACGGCGGGCGGCCTCGATGCCGCCGCCGACGGCGAAGACCTGACGGCCGTAACGGGTGCGGCGCAGGACGAAGCTGGCCAGCACGACGATGCTGATGAAGATCGTGATGCCGAGCGGCAAGCCGCGCGCCTGGTTGAAGACGGCCGCGATACCGAAGGCGAGCGCCGCGACGACGCCGGACCGCAGCGCGATCTCGCTGAGCGGACGGTGCGGCAGGTCGACCGCCTTGCGGCGGCGCTGCTCGCTGAGCTGGGACAGCAGATGCAGGGCGACCGCGACGGTGGCCGCCGTGTTGGCCCAGGCGATGTTGGAGAAGTAGGTGTTGTTCAGCGAGTGGACGACGCCGTCGGGGATGTTGTTCAGCGACAGCGTGTTGCCGAGGACCGACAGTTGCAGACCGCTCCAGCCGAGGAAGCCGGCCAGGGTGACGACGAACGCCGGGACGCCGATCTTGGCGAAGAAGAAGCCGTGCAGCGCACCGATGAGAGCGGCGCCGACGACGGCGATCAGTACGGCGAGCGTTTCGTTCATGCCGTTCTTGACGGCCATCACGGCGGAGGCCGCGGCGGTCACACCGGCGATGGAGCCCACGGAGAGGTCGATCTCGCCGAGCAGCAGCACGAAGACGATGCCGGTGGCCATCAGGCCGGGGCCGACGATGTACTGCGCGATGTTGGTGAGGTTCGACGGCTCCAGGAAGCGGCCGGTGGTGAACTCGAAGATCGCCCAGATGACGATCAGGCCGGAGACGACCGGGACCGCGCCGAGTTCACCGCCGCGGATCTTCCGCTTGAACTCGTTGAAGTAGCCGGCCAGGCCCTCCTCGCGGACGAGGAGGCGGGGGTCGACTGCGGGGATGGCGCCGTCGGCGGCCTCGGGATTCTCGACGATGTGCTCGTCGGTCGCGGTCGCGACGGCCTCGGTCGTCCCGGCGGCGGAGGTCTTGTCGGTGGTCACTTCTGTACCTCCCCGTTGCTGCGGGCCGCACGACGGGTCACGGCGTTCTCCGTGGCGCCCGTGATGGCGGAGATGATCTCTTCCTGCGAGGTGGTCTTGACCTCGAAGACGCCGTTGTTGCGGCCGAGCCGCAGCACGGCCACCGTGTCGGCGACGGCCTTGACGTCGGCCATGTTGTGGCTGATGAGGATCACGGCGAGGCCGCGCTCGCGCAGCCGCTCGACCAGGTCGAGGACCTGGGCGGTCTGCTCGACGCCGAGGGCGGCGGTGGGCTCGTCGAGGATCACGACCTTGGGGTCGCCGACCAGGGCGCGGGCGATCGCGACGACCTGGCGCTGACCGCCGGAGAGCGAGGCGGTCGGGATGCGCACGCTGGGGATGCGGATGGAGAGGGTGTCCAGGAGTTCCTTGGCGCGCTTCTCCATGGCGACCTCGTCGAGCACCGAGGCCTTGCCGAGTTCGCGGCCGAGGAACAGGTTGGCCACGACGTCCAGGTTGTCGCAGAGGGCGAGGTCCTGATAGACGGTGGCGACACCGAGGTTCTGGGCGTCGTGCGGCCGCTGGATCCGGACCGGGTTGCCCTCGAACTCGATGATGCCCTCGTCGATCGGGTGGACACCCGCGATCGTCTTGACGAGGGTCGACTTACCTGCGCCGTTGTCGCCCACGAGGGCGACCACTTGGCCGGCGGAAATCTCCAGTTCGACATCGGTGAGGGCCTGAACCGCACCGAACCGCTTGGACACTCCGCGCAACGCCAACACGGGCGTAGCGGACACATGAACCATCTCCTTCGCCGCCTGACCGGCGGGGATACCGCGCGCTGGAAGAGCAGCACCGGGGTTGGGGCGCTGAGGGCCGGCACCAGGAACGGGACTACGTCCGCATCAACGCGCGAAAGACTGAGCTGTGCAAGGGCCGAACGGGACACGGCCCATGGTGGGGGGATGGGGAGGCCGGCCGTGCGGACACAGTGCCGCCGCGGCGAAGGCCGGCTCCGCCCGGAACCCGCCGGTGGGCAGGGCGCCCCGCCCCGGATGCGGGGCGTGCTCGGGGAGGGGCGCCGTACCGGTCCGCGGGTTACTGGATGCCGGCGTCCTTGCAGGCGTCGGCGTAGTTGGCGGTGCAGATCTCGGACACCTTGAAGAACTCGTCGGCGACGATCGTGTCCTTGACGTTGTCCTTGGTCACGACCGTGGGCTCCAGCAGCGCGGCCGGGATGCCCGAGTCGCTGGGGCTGTCGATGGACCCGGTGGCCAGGGAGTCGATCGACTCGCCGTTGAGGAGCTTGACCGCGATCTCGGCGGTCGCCTCGGCCTCCGGCTTGTACGGCTTGTAGATCGTGTACGCCTGGGTACCGGCGAGTATCCGCTGGATGGCGGCGAGCTCGGCGTCCTGGCCACCGACCGGGATGCCCTTGATGCCGGCCGAGTCCAGGGCCGCGATGACGCCTCCGGCCATGCCGTCGTTGGCGGAGTAGACCGCGTCGAAGCCGTCCTTGCCGAGCGCGGTGATGGCGCTGCCGACCTTCTGGCCCGCGACGGCAGCGTCCCACTCACCGGTCTGCTCGTAGACGATCTTGCCGACTTCCTCGTCGAGGACCGAGTGGGCGCCCTTCTTGAACAGGGCGGCGTTCGGGTCGCTCTCCTTGCCGTTGATCATCACGACGTTGGCGTCGGCGGCCTTGTCGCCCAGCGCGTCGACCAGGGCCTGGCCCTGGAGCTGACCGACCTTCTCGTTGTCGAACGAGATGTACGCGGAGACGGGGCCCTCGGCGAGCCGGTCGTACGCGATGACCTGCACGTCCTGGTCGGCCGCTTCCTGCACCCAGGCCTTGGCGGCCGCGGAGTCGACGGCGTCCAGGATGATGACCTTCACACCGGAGGCCATCAGGTCGTCGAACTGCTGCTTCTGGGTCGAGACGTTCTCACTGGCGTTCTTGTAGTCGATCTTGCAGTCGGAGCAGAGCTCCTCGACCTTCGCCTTGATGAGCGGATAGTCGAACGACTCATAACGCGTGGTCTTGCTCTCGGGGAGCAGCAGACCAATGGTCTTGTTGTCGCCGGAGTCGCTGTCGCCGCTACCTGCCTCACCACAAGCGGCGAGGGTCGCTGCCATCGCGGTGGCGGTGACGGCCACGGCGGCACGACGCGCGAACGTGTTCATCCTGTAAACCTCCCTGACGAGGCCGCGTCGTTGCGGCCGAGGTGACCGGAAGTCAACTCGGCCGCACGTGCGACGTCAAGAAGTAAATACTAACGAGATGGCAACGGCGTTATTCGTTCTCTAAGTGAAGACGGGCGTCGCGGCGTGGAGGCTGCCGTCCAAAAGAGCCGAATCGCCCATCTCGCTGAGGGCCAGGGCGAGCGCCCCGAGCACCTCCGCACGGCCCCCAAGTGCCCCTGGCAGCACGGAGAGTTGACGCGCCGCGCTGGGGATCGCATAGCGGCCGACGGACTCCCTTATGGGCCCCAGGACCAGCTCCCCGGCCTCGGCGAGATCGCCGCCGAGCACCACCCGGCTGGGGTTCAGCAGATTGCAGAGATTGGCGACTCCGCTGCCGATGTGGCGGCCGACGTCGGCGATCACCCGGCGGCAGCCGGGGTCTCCGTCCCGCGCCAGTCTGACCATCCCTTCCATGGTCAGGTCGGTGCCGTGGCTGGACTGGAGCAGCGGCAGCACATAGCGGGCGGCGGCGAAGGTCTCCAGGCAGCCCCGGTTGCCGCAGCGGCAGACGGGGCCGGATTCATCAAGAGTGATATGGCCGATTTCCCCCGCTGTGCCGCCCGGGCCGCGGTAGATCTTGCCCGCGATGACCAGGCCCGAGCCCACCCCGCTGGCGACCTTGATGTACGCCAGGTCCTTCACTCCGCGGCCACTGCCCCAGACCAGCTCGCCCAGGGCGCCGAGGTTGGCGTCGTTGTCCACGTGCACGGGCACGCCGAGCCGCCCCCGCAGCTCCTCGGCGGGCTTCGTGCCGGTCCAGCCGGGCAGGATGGCGGTGGAGCCGAGCGTGCCGGACTCCACGTCGATCGGGCCGGGCACGCCGAGGCCCACCCCCGCGATCTTGGCGCGGTCCACCCCGGTGGCCGCGATCAGGCGGTTGACCAGCTGTTCCGCCCGGTCGAAGCCCTGCGCGGCGGAGGCGTCCACGTCCAGCGGCTCGGACTCCTCGGCCAGCACCTGGTGGGCGAGGTTTCCGACCGCGACGCGCAAATGGGTGTGCCCGAAGTCCACGCCGATGACAATGCCGGCGTCGCCGCTGAGCGAGACCGCCCGGGCCCTGCGGCCACCCGCGGACGTGGGCGTGACCTCGACCGTTCCACCGTCCTTGAGCTCCCGCACGATGTTGGAGACCGTCGCCGCGGACAAGCCCGTCGTCCTCGCGATCTCCGCCTGCGTGAGCGAACCGGCGAGTCGCACCGCCCGTACGACGCGCTCCAGATTTGCCCGGTGCAGCGACGACTGCGACCCCGGAGTCTCCACGACGACCTCCTGCGCACGGGGTCGCCTCGGTGAGACCCCGTATATGTCCAACTAGTGAACTCTAAGCTGAGCCGTTCGGGTCGCCTCCCGTCAAGAGGTTGAACCGCAATCGGGTGTCCGCGCACGAGTTGTACGCCGCCCCCGAAGCGGGGACGGCGTGTTCACGGAGCGTGAGACGGCGTACGCGCCGAACGCTCCGGAGCGCTGCTCGAACGTCGAGCTCTACTTGAGCGTCGCCGAGGTCAGACCCGACTGCACCTGACGCTGGAAGGACAGGTACACCACCAGCATCGGGATCATCGCGATGGTCACACCCGCGAACAGAACGGGCAGGTCGGAGGCGTACCCCTGCTGCTGGTTGAGCTGGATGAGCCCCTGGGTGAGAACGTACCGCTCGGGGTCGTCACCGCTCTGCGGCTGCATGAGCACCGTCGGCAGGATGAACTGGTTCCACTGCCCCAGGGTGTTGAAGATCCCGACGCTGATCAGTCCCGGCTTCGCCATCGGCAGCATCACCTGGAAGAAGGTCCGGGTGTGCGAGGCCCCGTCGAGGATGGACGCCTCGAAGACGGCCGTGGGCAGCGTGCGGAAGAACGCGTGCATGAAGAACACGGTGAACGGCAGCGAGTAGGCGACGTACACCAGGATCAGTCCCTGGTAGGTGTTCAGCATGCCCAGCCGGTCGACCATGAAGAACAGCGGGACCAGCGCCAGGAACACGGGGAACATCGCGCCCGCGACGAAGAAGTAGTACAGCAGGCGGTTGCCCCAGAACGGGTAGCGGGCCAGCACGTACGCGGCCATCGAGCCGAACAGCATCGTCAGCGGCACGGAGAAGGCCAGCACGATGACCGTGTTGAGGAAGTAGTCACCGATGCCCTTGTCCCAGGCGCGGGAGAAGACGTCGAGGGACCAGTTCTCGGGCCAGCCGAACGCCGAGCCCGCGATCTGGGTGTCGGTCTTGAAGGAGCTGAGCACCAGCCACAGCAGCGGCAGCACGATCAGCAGGGCCCACAGGGCGAGGAAGCCGTGCGAGAAGACGTTGAGGACGACGCCTTCGCTGCGCTCGTCGCCGGGGCGGACCGGGCCCTTGGCCACGGCCGGCCGGGCGGGTGCGGAGCCGCCGTGCGAGACGGTCTTCAGGGATGCGCTCATCGTTTGTCGTCTCTCCCGCTCAGAACTCGATGCGCTCACGGCGGGTGGCGCGCAGCATGACCACGGACACGATCAGGGTGAGGAGTAGCATGATCACGCCCATGGCGCAGGCGTAGCCGCTCTTGCCGTACAGCAGGAAGTTCCGCATCATCACGGTCGCCATGACCTCGCTGTGGTGGTCGGGGCCGCCGCCGTACTCGCCGGCGGTCATCGTGGAGACCAGGATGAACATGTCCATCGCCGCGATTCCGAGGTAGACCCACGCGGTCTGCACGGAGTCCCACAGCAGCGGCAACGTGATACGGAAGAACGACTGGGCACGGCCCGCACCGTCGATCAGCGCGGCCTCGTAGATGTCTCTGGGAATGGACTGCATGGCCGCGGAGAACAGCACGAGATAGAAGCCGACCCCGTGCCACACGACCACGAGAATCAGCGCCCACAGCACGAAGTTCGGCTCGTTCAGCCACTCGACCGGGGAATTGGCGTCGACCAGTCCCAGCTTCACGAGAAAGCCGTTGAGCATGCCGCCGCTGTCACTGCGGTACACCGCCCCGAACAGCACCGCGAGAATCGCCAGCGACAGCACCTGCGGGAAGAAGTAAACGATCTTGTAGAACGAGGAACCGGCGACCCCCGCGACGCCGCCGGCCCTGCCCCGCCCGCCCGCGTTCAGCATGAACGCGAAGAACAGGGCCAAAAGGATAGTGATCACCGGGATGAACACCAGGAACAGGATGTTGTGCCAGATCGCCTTCATGAAGATGTCGTCCTGGAACAATGCTGTGTAGTTGTCCAGCCCGACAAACTTGAAGGTCTGCGACTGCCCCTTCCAGTCCGTCAGCGAATAGCCGAACGTCTGGATGTACGGCCAGATGACGAAGATCAGGTAGAGCGCCACGGGGATGAACAAAAACCCCGCGACGAACCTGTACTGCCCTTTGCGCATTGGCGTTTCCTGCCCCTGGTGTTCCGTTCGGCCGGCCTGGAGGGGGCCGCGCCCCGTGAGGGGCGCGGGGAACTGCTAGTCCCGACGGTTCTTCTTCGACGCCGGGTCCTTCGCCGCCTCGTCAACGGCGTCCTGCGCCCGCTGCAGCCACTCCTTCGGCTGAATCCGCTTGGCCATCAGCTCGTTGGACGCGTTCTGGATGGCCGTGTCCATCTCGCCGTACCACTCCGTGTACAGATACCGGAAGGTGTTGTCACCGGCCGCCTGGGACGCCTCGACCGTGGACTGGGTGCCCGGCCGCAGCTGTACGCCGGAGTCGACGCCGTCCTGGAGGATGGTCAGGGAGTTGGCCTCCTTGGCGAACAGCGTGGACCACTCCCTGGAGAGCATCATCCGCATGAACTCCTTGGCCGCGGGCAGGTTCTTGGCCTTGGCCGGGATGATGAAGGGCTCGCCGGAGCCGGCCCGGATCGCCTCGAAGGGCAGCACGCTGTCGGCGAGCACCGGCATCGGCAGGAACTTCATGTCGAAGTCGTCCGGCGTCTGCTTGAGCTGCTCGTTCTCCAGCCAGGACCCGCTGGTGATGAACGCTGCCTTGTACTGGTTCCACCGGGTCTGGGACTCCGTGTGGGTCAGGCCGTTCGTGCCGGGCATCAAGTAGCCCTTCTCGACGACCTCGTAGATCGCCTCGACGCCCGCCTGTGCCGCGTCGGAGCCGACGAACGCCTTGGGGTCGAGGTTGTCGATCGCCTTCATGGCGTCCAGGCCGCCCGTCTTGGCGATCAGGTCCATGATGGCGACATTGATGTAGTAGGGGTACTTGCCCTGGTGCGCGAGGCCCCCGATGCCCTGGTCCTTGGCGTCCTTGCAGATCGCGAGGAAGTCGTCCCAGGTCTGCGGCGCCTCCCAGCCCTTCTCCTCGAAGAGTTTGCCGGAGTACCACAGACCCCACACCGTGTAGATGTAGTTGAGGGCGACGATCTTGCCCTCCTGCAAGCCCGCGTCGAGCGTGCCGGGGATGAGGGTGTCGCGGACCGTCTTGCTCGGGTCGTCGACCGAAGGGGCGTCCAGGACCTCCGCGAGGTCGAGGAGCTGGCCGTTCTTGTGCAGAACATCGATCTTGATCTTCTGTGCGCCGGAGTTGTCGACGATGTCCGGCGGGTTGCCCGAGTTGAAGCGGGGCTGGAGCTTGCCGGTGATCTCCTGAGTTCCGGTGTGGGCGGAGGTCACACCCCACTTCTTCTCGAACTCGGCCTCCCACGCCTTGGCGTAGTCGTCGCCGTAACCGCCCTTGAAGATGACGACGTCGAGCTTGCTGCCCTCCTTCACACCGAAGGGGTTCGCCTCGGACACCTCGCCCTGGGTGTCGCCGCCGGAGTCGTCGCCCCCGCCGCCGCTGGCGCATGCGGACAGGAAGCTCATGGTGGGTACGGTGACCAGGCCGAGCGCCGCTGAACGCTTGATCAGATCGCGGCGGCCGACACCCTCGGTACTGCTGTTCTCGGCGGAAGTGGATCCCATGCTCAAGTCCTCGCCTTCTTACAGGACTCAGGCGGTGAACCGGATCCTCCCCGGCACCGCGGTCGGTTCAAGCTGGGGTCGTGCGTGAGGGATTCAACAGGGGGCAAGCGGCAGTCGGCGCGCGCGACACGGTCCGCCGCCTCCTGTGTTTCCCCAGGGTCCTGCCTGTCCACAGCCGTCGGACGGCTACCCGGACGCCGACAGGTATAGTCCATTTCCCGTCGACGGAGCAAGATCGAATGCAAGGTTGGCCAATGGTCTTTTCCGAGTTGAGACCTCGCGGAAATATGAGCGGCCTGTGTGCTTCCCGAGTGAAGATCGACACCGCGTCGACACCGTTCGACGACGGATCTTCGGCGCTGAGCGACCCCGGGGAAGTTCAGGCACGCCCCCACGCCGCCCGGCACGCGCCCCGGCCCGAACGGGCTTCCCACCGCTCGGGGCTGCACGAGCACCGCCACGCACGATCCCCACCGGCTGGACCCTCCAGGCGTCCATGAACGGCACCACCTGGGAAGACCGTCGACAGGCGCTCCGGCGAGTCCTTCACCCGGGACAGTCGGACCCAGGTGCTCTCGGTCACGGCACGGGGGCCGTACCGGCAGTACCGGCTGGTCCTCGACGGTGAGTCGACGCTCGCGGAGGTGGAGTTGCTCGCCTGACGGGGTGTCACGGGTGCGCGCGTTACTGGAGGTTCTGTGCCGGGTGCGCCTGCTGAGTCCGGAGGACGGCCACGCCGAGCGGGTCGAGGGTCAGGGGCTCGCCCTGTTCGGCCCGTTTGCCGGTCAGCAGGTCGGTGGCGGTGGCGTGGGCGGTCAGGTGGGCGGGTTCGGAGGTGTGGTTGAGGAGGAAGAGGAGGGTGGTGCCGTCGGGGGCGACGCGGGTCGCGGTCTCGACGGCGGGGTGGTCGGCGTACGGACCGAGGAGGTCGTGGCGGGCGAGGATCCGGCGGACCACCCGGTCGACGCCCGGTCGGCCGAAGGCGGTGGCGACGTACCAGGCCTCGCCCTCACTGAACCGGTTCCGGTCCCGGTTCCGGTTCCGGTTCACGACGGGGGTGCCCGCGTAGAAGTCGGCGCCGTAGGTACCGACCGGTTCGGCGCCGCGCACCCGCACGATCTCGAAGACGAGGCGCGGTTCGCAGTCCGACTCCCCCAGCCGGACGGTCTGTACGAACTCCGGCGCGCGCGTCCCCTTCGTCGACCCGGACGCCCATGAGGGGGCGAGTGGGACGGGGGCGTCAGTGAGGAACGCGTGGTCGTGTGCGTCGACGCGGCCGGAGAGGAAGGTGGCCAGGACCGTGCCGCCGTGTGCGGCGAGCGCCTCCCGGGACGTCAACCCCTTCAGGCGCCCCGGGAAGTGGCGCACCGGGACCGACCGGAGTCGCGCTCAGCTGGTGCCGCGGCGCGCGATCGCGCGGAAGACCCGTTCTTCGTGCGGACCGTAGGCGAGGTCGAAGACGACCAGCAGGCCGGTGCGGCGATCTCGCCCCTCCTCCGCGTCTCTGAGTTGGATATCGACGCGGCGGTCACGGATGGCGCCGAGGATCGCGGGGAGCGCCACGAGGGACAGCACGGCGAGAGTGATGAGGGTCTGGACTGCGGTGTCGAATGTGTTGTTCATGACTCCAGCCTGACCCCGGATCAGTCTGGGCGGCAGTGGCAGGACTGCCGCCTGGCATCAAATTCCTGCCAGGCTTGTGGCGGGCCCGGTGGACAGCGGCTCGTGCCCACCGGGTCCGCCCGGAGCACCGGTTCAGCCGACCCGGCAGGGCAGGGCCGTCGTACTGTCACCGCCGGAGCCGGAGACGACGTAACCGAACGTCGTACTCCCTCCCGGTTCCAGCGCCCCGTTCCAGTCGGCGTTGTGGACCATCACGTCCTGGCCGTTGTACGTGGCGTTGCCGCTCCACAGGCTGTCGATCGACTGCCCGCTCGGCAGCGTCCAGTCGACCATCCAGCCGAGCATGGGCACGGTGCCGCTGTTGGTGACGGTCACCTCGGACTGGTAGCCGCCGTTCCAGCTGCCCGTCGTACGACGGGTCGCGGTGCAGTCGCCCGGCGGGGGCTCGGTGGGCGGGTTGCCCGGGTCCTTGACGCCCGTCACCTCGCCGTTGCCGCCGTCGAAGACGACGTCGGAGCAGGAGTAGAAGGTCTCCTGGCTGTCGGAGCGCTGCCAGACCATGTAGATGATGTGGCGCCCGTCCTTGCCCTGCGGAAGCTGCCCGGACCAGGAGTAGTTGGCCTCGACCGTCCCCGGGCTGCCGTTGAGCGGCGGGTGGTCGACGCTCAGGAACGGCTGGTCCTCCATGTCGTCCCAGGTGAGCGCCTGGTTGGGGTTGAAGCCGTCCTTGGTGATGTAGACATAGAACCAACCCGGGTGCGCCGCCCACGCGTTGTACGAGAAGTCGACGGTCGCGCCCTCGGTGAGGTGGGTCAACGGCCAGTCGTCGCGCGGGAGGTTGAAGCCGGTGAAGTTGGTGTTGCCGCCGCTGCACAGCTCGCCGTCCGGGACGAAGCCCCGGGTGCGGCCGGCGCCGTCCGAGCGAAGCACCGAGAACCAGTTGTAGAACGCGGTCGTCCCGCTGACCTGCTGCGCCGCCCGGCAGGCCGGGTTCACGGGCTTGATCTCACCGGTGTCGGTCAGCCCGTCCTGCCAGCACAGGAAGGTGCGGCTGCCGGGCTTCATGGGGGTACCGTGCGCCTCCGCCTCGCCGCCGGCCGACACGACCAGGCCGAGCGAAGGGACGGTCATGACGAGGGCGAGCAGGACGAGGAGGAGGGCTCTGTGGCGTTGGGGCAGCCTTAATCGTAGGCTTGTCACGCGCATGACAATTACTCCTTGGGTGTACAGCCTTTCGGAAGGTGCGGTGCGGATGCGTATACAGATGCGTGTGCGGATCTGTGCGCGAGGGTGCGTGCGGAGGTGTGCGTGAGATGGGAGCGAGCCCCGGGGCGGGTTCCGGTCCACCGAATATGGGAGCGCTCCCACCTCACCCTTTGGTGAAGTTAGCGCCGCGCGTCGCCCTTGTAAACGCCTGACGCGGCCTGACGCAGGAGGGCCGCGCCCGGGTGCGTGCGGCCCTCGTGACGGCCTTGCTCAACCTGGTCCGGAGTCACTTCGCTTCCGCATCGGCAAGGGCGCACCCTGGAAGTAGCACCGCTCCGAGGCGGCAGGACAGGAGGAGCGAGATGACTGAGCAGACCGAGCAGACCACCGGCAGCCCGCAGTGGCATGTGGTGGGCGACTGGTTCGACACCTGCAAGTGCGCCATTCCTTGCCCGTGCACATTTGCCCAGCCCCCGTCCGAGGGGGATTGCGAGGGTGTTCTCGCCTGGCACATACGCGAGGGACAGTACGGGGATGTCCGGCTCGACGATCTGAACGTCCTGATGCTCGGGTCCTTCACCGGCAACGTGTGGGCCGGTGAGCACACGGACCCGTATGCCGCCGTCTTCGTCGACGAGCGGGCAGACGACCAGCAGCGCGCCGCGCTCGGCGCGATCTTCGGCGGTGAGGCGGGGGGCTGGCCGCAGCAGTTCGCCGAGGTCTTCGGCGCAGAGTTGCGCGGCATGGACGTCGCTCCGATCACCATCGAGGTCGACAAGGACCTGGGGTCGTGGCGCGCCGAGATCCCCGGCCGGGTCACCGCCCGTGCCGAGGCCCTGACCGGTCCCACCACGCCCGAGGGGGCGCGGGTCCAGGTCCACAACGCCCCCGGTTCCGAGGTCGGCCCGGGTCAGATCGCCACCTGGGGTCGGGCCACCACCGACCAGGCCGACGCGTTCGGCTTCAGCTGGAGCCGCAGCGGCAAGTCCAGCAAGTACTTCCCTTTCGACTGGAGCGGCCCCAACTGATGCGCGGCCCGGTCGGCGCCGGCTGCCCTGGACGAGCCCTGAGGCGGAGATCGAAGGCGCCCTGATCACCGCATGGGCGCTCAACTGCATGGGCGCTCACCGCATGGGTGCCCGGAGCCCCTTCGTGACCGTATCCGCCTGTGGCGTCGCGAGGGGCAGCCGTACCGTGAACCGCATGTGCACACCCGAGGAGTGCGAGCCTCTTGGAGTGGCCATCACATCTCGCCCTGGACCACCGTCTGATGGTCGGCCGCAAGCAGGACGGAAGTTGGGTGTGGTCCGCAGAGCATTGTGCCCTGTTGACCGAGATACGTAATCACCCCGACCCCTCCATCAACTGGATCCGTGACCTCCCGGCGCAGTCCGGGCAACAGATCCTGCGCCGCCTTGATCAAGCGTTCGTCAACATGGCCAATCCTGATCATCCAGCGGGCTCTCCTGCTTTCAAGCGCCGTGGCGATCGGATGGGGATTCCCTTCACCGGTCAGGCCGTCCAGTTCCGCAAGCCCAACAGGCTGGGCGGAGGTCCGCTTCCCGGTTCTGGGTTGGCTGAGGATCCGGCTTTCCCGGACGCTGGGCGGAACCATTCGCAACGCCACGATCGCCCGTGACGGACTTGGATGGCATGTCTCCCTTGGTGTGCACTCCGGTGCCAAGCCGGCTGGCCCCAACGGAGGCCCCGGCTGTGGCGTCGACTTCGGAGTTTCCATCTCGGCATGGGTGTCCACCGAGCCGACGGGGCGGTCCATGCGCCCCACGCTGAAAGCCGGGGAGGAGAAACGCCTCACGGCTCTGGAACAACGGAAGGAGCGCCAACTCACATATGCCGAGAAGTACAACCGTGGCACGCGTTCAAATCGATTGATGCGCACCATTGCCGCGATCGGGGCGCTCGGGGCGAGGCAGGACAGAAGAAGACTCGACTTCACTCACAAGTTGACCACCGACCTGTCCAAATACCACGGGTTCGTCGGAATCGAAGACTTGCGCGTGCAGAACATGGCGACGTCAGCCACCCGATCTCAGGCCACGGCAGGAAACAAGAACAGGAAGCAGAAAGCAGAGCTCACCAGAGGGATCCTGGACAACGCTCCGACGAACGCCGCCGCCAACTGGTATACAAAAGCCCGCTGTACGGGAGCGATCTACGCTCAGTCCTCCCACAGGGAACGTCCCAGACATGCCCTTCTTGCAAGAAACGCGATCCCAGGAACCGTCTCCATTGCGGACGAGAATTCGCGGGCGACACGGTAATCAAGAGCACGCGCAGTCTCCACGCGGAGGCAAGGGGCCATGCAAGTGGCGCTCGGATGCGTGCAGCACTGGCCGCCGCCCGGTGAAGGGCGACGGCCAGAACCCAAGGCACTCAAGCCAAGGGGCACATCAATTGCTGATCAGGCTGCGCAGCACGTACTGCAGGATGCCGCCGTTGCGGTAGTAGTCGGCCTCACCGGGGGTGTCGATGCGGACGACCGCGTCGAACTCGACGCCCGTGTCGGTGGTGACCTTGACCGTGCGCGGCGTGGTGCCCTCGTTCAGCTCGGTGACGCCGGAGAAGGAGAATGCCTCCTCGCCGGTCAGACCGAGGGACTCGGCGTTCGCGCCCTCCGGGAACTGGAGCGGGAGAACACCCATGCCGATGAGGTTCGAGCGGTGGATGCGCTCGTACGACTCGGCGATGACGGCCTTGACGCCCAGCAGCGCCGTACCCTTCGCGGCCCAGTCACGGGACGAACCGGAGCCGTACTCCTTGCCGGCCAGGACGACCAGCGGGATGCCCTGCTCGATGTAGTTGCGGGAGGCGTCGTAGATGAACGACACCGGACCGCCGTCCTGCGTGAAGTCGCGGGTGTAGCCGCCCTCCGTACCCGGCGCGATCTGGTTGCGCAGGCGGATGTTGGCGAACGTACCGCGGATCATGACCTCGTGGTTGCCGCGGCGGGAACCGTACGAGTTGAAGTCGCGGCGCTCGACACCGTGCTCGGTGAGGTACTTGCCCGCCGGGGTGTCGGCCTTGATGGCACCGGCCGGGGAGATGTGGTCGGTGGTGACCGAGTCGCCGAGCTTGGCGAGGACGCGGGCGCCGGTGATGTCGCCGACCGGGGCCGGCTCCATGCCCATGCCCTCGAAGTACGGGGGCTTGCGGACGTACGTCGACTCGGTGTCCCACTCGAAGGTGTTGCCGGTCGGGATCGGCAGCGCCTGCCACTGGGCGTCGCCCGCGAAGACGTCGGAGTAGGACTTGTTGAACATGTCCTCGCCGATGGCGTTCGCCACGACGTCGTTGACCTCGGCCTCGGCCGGCCAGATGTCGGTCAGGTAGACAGGCTTGCCTTCCTGGTCGGTGCCGAGGGCGTCCTTGGTGATGTCCACCTTCATGGAGCCCGCGATGGCGTACGCGACGACCAGCGGCGGGGAGGCCAGGTAGTTCATCTTGACGTCGGGGTTGATACGGCCCTCGAAGTTGCGGTTGCCGGACAGGACCGACGTGACCGCGAGGTCGTGGTCGTTGACCGCCTTGGAGACCTCCTCCGGCAGCGGGCCGGAGTTGCCGATGCAGGTGGTGCAGCCGTAGCCGACCAGGTTGAAGCCGACCTTGTCCAGGTACGGGGTCAGGCCCGCCTTGTCGAAGTAGTCGGTGACGACCTTGGAGCCGGGCGCCAGCGTGGTCTTCACCCACGGCTTGCGGGTCAGGCCCTTCTCGACCGCCTTCTTGGCCACCAGGGCGGCGGCGACCATGACGTACGGGTTCGAGGTGTTGGTGCAGGAGGTGATGGCCGCGACCGTGACCGCACCGTGGTCGATCTCGTAGGTCGAGCCGTCGGGGGCGGTGACCGTGGTCGGGCGGGTGGGCACGCCGTTGGAGGTGGCCGGGGCGTCGGAGGCCGGGAAGGACTCCTTGCCCGCTTCCTCGTCCTCGGAGACGTAGTTGCGGACGTCCTGCTCGAACTGCTGCTTGGCATTGGCGAGGACGATCCGGTCCTGCGGCCGCTTGGGACCGGCGATCGACGGGACGACCGTCGACAGGTCCAGCTCCAGCTTCTCGGAGAAGTCCGGCTCGGCCTTCGGGTCCAGCCAGAGGCCCTGCTCCTTGGCGTACGCCTCGACGAGCGCCAGCTGCTGCTCGCTGCGGCCGGTCAGCTTCAGGTACTTGATGGTCTCGTCGTCGATCGGGAAGATCGCGGCGGTGGAGCCGAACTCCGGCGACATGTTGCCGATGGTGGCGCGGTTGGCAAGGCTCGTGGCGGCCACACCCTCGCCGTAGAACTCGACGAACTTGCCGACGACACCGTGCTTGCGGAGCATCTCGGTGATGGTCAGCACGAGGTCGGTGGCGGTGGTGCCGGGCGTGAGCTCACCGGTGAGCTTGAAGCCGACGACGCGCGGGATGAGCATGGAGACCGGCTGGCCGAGCATGGCGGCCTCGGCCTCGATGCCACCCACACCCCAGCCCAGCACGCCAAGGCCGTTGACCATGGTGGTGTGCGAGTCGGTGCCGACGAGGGTGTCGGGGTACGCCTGGCCGCCGCGCACCATGACGGTACGGGCGAGGTGCTCGATGTTCACCTGGTGGACGATGCCGGTGCCCGGCGGGACGACCTTGAACTCGTCGAAGGCGGTCTGGCCCCAGCGCAGGAACTGGTAACGCTCGCGGTTGCGGCCGTACTCCAGCTCGACGTTCTGCGCGAAGGCGTCGTTCGTGCCGAACTTGTCGGCGATGACGGAGTGGTCGATGACCAGCTCGGCCGGCGCCAGCGGGTTGATCTTCGCCGGGTCGCCGCCGAGTTCCTTCACGGCCTCACGCATGGTGGCGAGGTCCACGACACAGGGCACACCGGTGAAGTCCTGCATGATCACGCGGGCCGGCGTGAACTGGATCTCCTGGGACGGCTGGGCCTGCGAGTCCCAGGTGCCGAGGGCCCGGATGTGGTCGGCGGTGATGTTCGCGCCGTCCTCGGTACGGAGCAGGTTCTCCAGCAGAACCTTGAGGCTGTACGGAAGACGGGCCGAGCCCTCCACCTTGTCCAGCCGGAAGATCTCGTACGACTCGTCGCCCACGCTCAGCGTGGCGCGGGCGTCGAAGCTGTTCGCCGACACGACAGTCTCCTTCATTTTTGTGCGCGTACCACCGCATCCTGCCGCCACGCCGTCTCGACGATCCGCTAAGGTAAGGCTAAGTTAGGTAACCCTTATCGGAGTGGCGGCTGCGGTGCGCCTCGGCAGATATCTCGATGTCGAGATAACTCTAGTACATAGGGGCGGGATGGTCATGTCCGGAGGGGGCGGGACAGCCATGCCCGGACGGCGCCCCTCGGCAAGGTTCGCCGAGTTCGGCGCGGTTGCGGCGCTCAGCCACGCTCCACCATGAAAAAGCCGATGGACACAGATCGCGCGAGCGGCAGACTGACCCCATGACTACGTCGGACGACACCAACACTGACACCAAGGCCGATCCCAAGGCGGATCCCAAGGGCGACCTTCACTTCTACCTGCAGTCCGCCCGCGATGCCCTGCTGTGGAAGCTCGAAGGGCTCTCGGAGTACGACGTCCGCCGCCCGCTGACGCCGACCGGCACCAACCTCCTCGGCCTGGTGAAGCACGCGGCCGGTGTAGAACTGGGTTACCTCGGCGACACCTTCGGCCGTCTGTCCGGCGAGCCGCTGCCCTGGCTCGAAGACAGTGCCGAGCCCAACGCGGACATGTGGGCGACCGCCGACGAGTCGCGCGAGCACATCGTGGAGCTGTACCGCCGGGCGTGGGCGCACGCGGACGCGACGATCGACGCGCTGGCGCTGGACACGGTCGGCAGGGTGCCGTGGTGGCCGAGCAGCCGGAACGAGGTGACGTTGCATCATGCCGTGGTGCGCGTGATCGCCGACACGCACCGGCACGCCGGGCACGCCGACATCCTCCGGGAACTCATGGACGGCGCCGTAGGTATGAACAAGGGCAATGACAGCATGCCGCCGGGCGACTCGGCATGGTGGGAGAATCATCGGAACCGGCTGGAGCGTGCGGCTCAGGAAGCCGACCGGGACGCGTGACTACGGACCGGACCGGACCGAGTCGACGTCGATGAACCTGCCGGGCCCCTTCGGCCGGCGCCGTACGCGCGGCGCACGCCGTACACGGGTGGCGCGCAGGCGTCACTGACACATCGTCACCCATCTGGACCCCACACCGTGCGGCATCTCATATCTGAGATAGCCTTCCCTCATGTCAGACGACTACCTCGTACGCATCGGCAAGCTCATCCGTGACGCCAGGCAGCACCGAGGCTGGACACAGTCGCAGCTCGCCGAGGCCCTCGGCACCAGTCAGAGCGCGGTGAACCGTATCGAGCGCGGCAACCAGAACATCAGCCTTGAGATGATCGCTCGAATCGGTGAGGCCCTGGACAGTGAGATCGTCTCGCTGGGCTACGCGGGTCCGATGCACCTGCGCGTGGTCGGCGGCCGCCGGCTGTCCGGCGCCATCGACGTGAAGACCAGCAAGAACGCGTGCGTCGCGCTCCTGTGCGGCTCACTGCTCAACAAGGGGCGCACCGTGCTGCGCCGGGTCGCCCGCATCGAGGAGGTGTACCGCCTTCTGGAGGTACTCGGCTCGATCGGCGTCCGCACCCGGTGGATCAACGACGGCGTCGACCTGGAGATCGTGCCCCCGGCCGACCTGGACCTGGACGCCATCGACGCCGAGGCGGCCATCCGCACCCGCTCGATCATCATGTTCCTCGGCCCGCTGCTGCACCGCGTGGACCACTTCAGGCTGCCGTACGCGGGCGGCTGCGACCTCGGTACGCGGACCATCGAGCCGCACATGATCGCGCTGCGCCGGTTCGGGCTCGACATCGCCGCGACCGAAGGGCTCTACCACGCGCAGGTCGACCGGTCGGTCACCCCCGGCCGGCCCATCGTGCTGACCGAGCGCGGGGACACGGTGACCGAGAACGCGCTGCTCGCCGCCGCGCGCCACGACGGCACGACCGTCATCCGCAACGCCTCGTCCAACTACATGGTCCAGGACCTGTGCTTCTTCCTGGAGGCCTTGGGCGTACGGGTGGAGGGCATCGGCACCACGACCCTGACCGTGCACGGCGTGCCGGACATCGACGTGGACGTCGACTACTCGCCGTCCGAGGACCCGGTCGAGGCGATGAGCCTGGTCGCCGCCGCGCTCGTCACCGAGTCCGAGCTGACGGTCCGCCGGGTGCCGATCGAGTTCCTGGAGATCGAGCTCGCGGTCCTGGAGGAGATGGGCCTCGACCACGACCGCTCCCCCGAGTACTCGGCGGACAACGGCCGTACGCGCCTTGTGGACCTCACCGTCCGGCCCTCCAAGCTGGAGGCGCCCATCGACAAGATCCACCCGATGCCGTTCCCCGGCCTGAACATCGACAACGTCCCCTTCTTCGCGGCCATCGCCGCCTCCGCCCAGGGCAAGACCCTCATCCACGACTGGGTCTACGACAACCGCGCCATCTACCTGACCGACCTCAACCGCCTCGGCGGCCGCCTCCAACTCCTCGACCCCCACCGCGTACTGGTCGAGGGCCCGACCCGCTGGCGCGCCGCCGAGATGATGTGCCCACCCGCGCTCCGGCCCGCCGTGGTCGTCCTGCTCGCGATGATGGCGGCGGAGGGCACGTCCGTACTGCGCAACGTGTACGTCATCAACCGCGGGTACGAGGACCTGGCGGAGCGGCTCAACTCGGTGGGGGCACAGATCGAGATCTTCCGGGACATCTGAACGGCGGGTGCCGCCACACCCTGTCTGACCTGCACGGATGTGGGTCTGGAGGGGGTGCGGCGGCACCTCTGGGACTTCTCTGGGACTTTGGGCCGGGACCGGGCTGGTCCCGGTCGCCCGGTGCTACGGCTACGCGAAGACCGCGTCGATGGCGGCGCTGCCGCGTGCACCTGCGCGGGGCAGGAAGTGTGCGTACTTCCGGAGCGTGAACCCGGGGTCCGAGTGGCCGAGCCAGCGGGCCAGGGAGCCGACCGACTCGCCGGCCTCCAACTGCTCGGAGGCGTAGAAGTGGCGCAGGGCATGGTAGCCGTGTTCCCGAGAGGGCTCCCAGACGACGAACTCGCCTCGACGCGCATCGGTCTGGGCCTGGGCGAGCCAGGTCTTGGCGTCCTGGAGCGTGTCGAAGGAACGGTCCTTGACGCTGGGGATGCCCTTGACACGGTAACGGGTGCACTTGCCGTACATGGCGGTGCGTTCGCGCTTACCGGTCTTCGGGTTGGGGCGCTTCTTGAGCCATCGGTCTTCTATGTAGCCAGCCAGGTGCAACTCCTTGACGAAGGTGGATGAATACGGCGCCCTACGGCGCTTGGAGCGTCACGCGCTGGGGAAGCGGGTGGACCGCTCCTCGGGAGGGGCGTTCAGCGGGTTGAGGGCTGCGTTGGAACGCGAATCGGCCTGCTCCTGCTCACGGACCCAGGCGTCCAGGGCTTCCAGCCGGTACATGACGCGGCCGCGTGGACCCATGCGGAAGCTCGGCGGGCCCTGTCGCCGGTGGCGCCAGACGTAGAGGGTGTGGGGTGAGAGGCCGAGATACTCGGCGGCGGCCTTCACGGTCAGGAACGCCGCGTGTACGGCACCGGGAGAAGCAGGAGGAACGGAACGGACAAGCAACGGTTGCGCAGGCATGGAAGGTTCTCTGTGAGGTGCGTGACCCGCGGGGCTGACCCGGCTCAAGGTCACTGGTCGGGTCCTGGCGGCCACCTTGCCCTGGCTCGCCAGTCCCACCGGGGTCCGCAGCTCGACGCTGCTGCGGCAGATCCACGGGGCCGGCCGGCGGCCGAACTCGTCACCTGGATGACTCTCCTGGCCCGGTCCTGCCGCTCCAGCCTGGCACCCGCGCCCCTCCCCGAGGCGTTACTCGCCCGGTCCCGGCGGGTGACGAACTTGGTAGCCACTGGCGAGCACGATGTCTTCCTGCCACCGTCCCGGCTGGCTTCGCCCGCTTCCCGCCACCTCGGCGTCGTGGTGAGAACCGTGCCAGGTGCGGGGCACCTCGTGGTGGAAGAACACCCGGAGACGGTCGTCACGCTGGTGGCAGCGTTGATGAGCGCGAACACGAACAGCGGGCTGTGAGTACGCGTTCTCAGCCCTCAGGGACTCTGTGATCCGCCGCCGTTGTTGTGGGTCGTGAGTGAGGAGACAAGCCCGCGCCGGGGCAGTGATCAGGCCGCCTGTGTCGGTGTCGCGGCTGGCCTGGGTCGTCACAGTTTCGGCGCGGACGCCACCAATACTGGCCACCACGGCAAGGCGCAGACCACCACTTGCTGCCGAACGCCCCGAGCGTCAAGGAGGCACACGTCGTGACAGCGCGTGGAGGCCCTCGTGCTGTGCGTGCTCCCCTTGCGGCAGCACACTCTGGCCCAACTTCACGCGTGCGTCGGTGTGGAGCGGGTGTTCCGTGGTACGTGAGAGCCGACTACTCCGCGCTATCACGCACCGACGAAGGGCTTCCATGCTCACACCGCTGGCCGACTTGTGGCCTCTGAGTTGGAGCATCGGGGTCTTCCTCGTGGCTACGGCCGTCACCGTGGTGTGCAGCGTCCGGCTCGCGGGGCTGGGCGACACCCTCGCCGACCGCACCGGCTGGGGAGAAGCCCTGTTCGGCGCGGTGCTGTTCGGTCTCGTGACATCCCTTTCGGGCATTGTGATGACCGCGGTGAGCGCCGCTGTGGACCAGCCTCGCCTTGCGTACAGCAACGCTGTGGGAGGTATCGCAGCGCAGACCGTCGCACTCGTCGTCGCCGACGCCTTCCTGCGGAAAGTCAATCTCGAACACGCCGCCGCATCACTGTCCAACATGCTCTTCGGCTGCCTGCTCATCGGGCTGCTGGGCATCGCTCTCATGGCAGCGTTCAGCCCTTCTGTCACCTTTCTGGGCCTGCATCCGGCGTCCGTGGTGATGGTGACCTTCTACCTCGGCGGCCTACGGCTCATCCGCGGCCACGGTGAACCCATGTGGCGAGCGGTGCGCACCAGGGACACGCTTCCCGATGTCCCGGGCGAAGGCACCGAGGGAATTGGCGCCCATTCGACATCACGGCTGTGGGGCGAGTTCGCAGCCGTGGCGGGGCTCGTCGTGATCGGGGGCTGGGCGGTGGCCCGTGCGGCGGAAAGCGTCGTGGGGCATACGGGTCTGAGCGCCGGTCTCGTGGGGGTTGTGTTCATGGGCTTGGTCAACGCCCTCCCGGAGACGGTCACGTCCATCGCCGCCGTCCGGCGTGGCGCTGTCACGCTGGCCATCGCCGCCATCGTCGGCGGGAACTGCCTGGACGCGCTCAACCTGGTCGTCGGCGACATCGCCTACCGAGGCGGGTCCGTGTTCCACGCTGCGGACCCGGACGAGCTGTTCCTCACGAGCGGCGCGATGGTCATGACGGCAGTCCTGCTCGGTGGCCTCCTCGTACGCCAAAAGCGCGGCTGCTCAAGATCGGCTTCGACGGCATCCTGCTCATCGCCCTCTACGCAAGCACGGTTGCCGTGCTCGCTGTCTGAAGGCCGAGCCCGCACCAGAGCGAACGGGCCGGTGCGTGGCCTCGGAGCCGCCGACGGAGCCCGCTGCTACGGACACGCGTCAGGGCCGTTCATTCCCCTGTCCCGTTGGCCGTACGACACCGACAGGGCAGCGGGCATGGTGGAGGACCGCCTGGCTGACCGATCCCAGAAGCAGTCCCGTAAAGCCGCCGTGCCCCCGTGCCCCCACGACCAGCAGCTGGGCCCCTTCGCTCTCCTTGATCAACGACTGACGGACGGGGCCCCGCACCAAGCGGCCGCTCACCATCACCCCTGTCTGCGACACGCTCAAGCCCGTCAGCGCCTCGGTGAGTACCTGTTCTCCCTCTGCTCGGAGCCGGTCGGCATGCTCCTCCTCCGCCGGGAGCCCAAGCGTGAACTCAGCCCCATCCCCCCGGGTCCCCCACACGTGCACAGCCACCAGATCAGCGCCCCGCAGCGCGGCCTCGGTGCAGGCGAACTCCACAGCAGCCCTGCTCTCCGGCGAGCCGTCGACACCCATCAGCACCGGCCCCTCCGGGTCGGGTCTGCCCCGCACCACCATGACCGGGCAGTGGGCATGACCCGCCAGATGCATCGCCACCGAGCCCACCAGCACTCCGGCGAAGCGCCCGTGCCCCTTGTTGCCGACCACGAGCAGGGCCGCGTCGCGTGACTGTCCCTCCAGCACCGCCAGCGCCTCGCCGGCGATCACCGCGTGGGTGACCTCCACGTCCGGCGCCTGGGTTCTGGCCCGCTGCACCGCTTCCGACACCATGTGCTCGACCTGATCACGCAACGCGCCGTGAGCCGGGCCCAACGGAGACGGGCCGACCGGCGGGTGCAGGGCGGGCCAGGTGAACCCGTGCACGACACGCAGTCCCGCAGACCGCAACCGCGCTTCCTGCACCGCGACGTCCACAGCGGCAAGACTCGATGGCGAGCCGTCCACCCCGACAACCACGAGCCCACTCATCGGCACGCTCCCCTTCCTGTGGACAACAGGGAGTCGTCACGTCGGCAGTCCCTCGGCGTTGCAGGCAGCGTCTGTCCGCCCTCCTCCAGCGTCTCTCCAGACTCCAGCCCTCGCCACAGACCCAGCCGCCCGTTCGTGCGATGCCGCCTGCCTGTGCTGCACGGTCTGCCAGTTGTAAGGCGATCCGCCGCCTTGCCGCCGCGCACAGGCAACGCCCGCCGGCCGGGAGCCGGGATGCTCCGCGGGCCCACGGCTTCCGCGACGTGGCTGTGCTCAATGCCGGGCGCAGGGCGCTGTCACCGCCCGCAGCGAAGCAGGTTTGTCCGCGGCGACCGCGATCAGCAGTGCAGCGCCGAGCGGGCCGCCGGGCAGTCACAGCCAGCCTGCTTCCACGGTCGCGGCGGCACCGGCTGTCCGCAGCGGCCCTCCCACGGATGTCGCGGGGTGCCGAGCGCTGTCGACAGGTTTCGCTCTTCGCCCCGCCCGGCCGCAGCGCTCTGCGGTACCTCGAGGGCGCCGGGTTGGCAGCGCCCAAGTGGAGATCAGCGGCGAGCCTTGGCCCGGTCAAGGGCGGCCACGCCCAGTGCCGCCAGGCCGATCTGGAGAGCGAGCTCGATCCAGTCGATGCCCCTGGTGTCGGCGACGTCGAACGCCGCGGCGATGCCTGTGCCCACCAGCGCCGCGACGATGCCCACCGCGATGGTCCAGAGCACGCCGATGCGCTGGCGTCCGGGGACGACGAGCCGGCCCAGCACACCGATGACGATGCCGATCACGATGGCGGTGATGATCCCGGAGATCTCCATGACAGCCTCTCGTCGCCAGGTCCTTTCGTCTCAGGGGTGCCCTGACGGGGACGGTGTACTCCCTTCCGCCTCGTGCGGGCGGGGCACGGGGGCGCGCGCCAGGCTCTCTTCCAACTCGTCGAGGGCCCGGCGCGCCCTGGCGATGCGGTCGCGCACCTGCCGTTCGGCGTCGTCGTCGAGCGCGGCGACGGCGGCCGGGGTGGGCGTGTTCTCGTCCCGTTCCATGCCGCGGGCCTCGTCGAGGGAGTTGAGTACGACACCGATGAGGACTTGACCAGGACGAACGAGGCCAGCAGGACGTAAGAAGCCGCTGCCGATCAGCAGCAGCACGGTGACGCAGAGGGCCATCGGGAAACTCATGCCTGGACCTCCACCAGTCGCTGGATACGGACGCGCTCGGGCACGTGCCGGTCCAGGGTGCGTACGTCGATCACTGCATGACCGCCGTCGGGCAGTTCGACCGTGACGCGGTCGCCGATGGCCGGGAACCGGCCGAGCCGGTCGACGATCAGGCCGGCCACGGTGTCGTAGTCCTCCTCCACGGGTAGCTCCACGCCAGTGGCGTCGGCCACCTCGTCCAGACGGCGTCCACCAGCCATCCCTGCCGGTCCGCGACCGCGACCTCGGTGACGGTGTCGGACTCGTCGGCGATGTCGCCCACGAGTTCCTCGGCGATGTCCTCGTAGGTGACGATGCCCGCCACGCCGCCGTGCTCGTCGAGGACGACCGCGAACTCGTCGTCGGCCGAGCGCATCTGCTGCACGGCGTCCGGTAGCGGCAGGGTGTCGGGCAGGAGCAGCGGACGGCGGGCCACCGCGCCTGCGGTCGTGTCGGCGAGCCGGTCGGCGGGCAGGCGCATCAGCTCCCGCATGCCGAGCACGCCGGTGATGTCGTCCGGGTGGTCGCCGAGCACCGGGTAGTTGGAGTGGCCGTGCTTGCAGATCAGTTCGACGGCCTCGGCGGTGGTGGCCTCCTTGCGGACGAAGACGGCGTCGACGCGCGGCACCATCACCTCGTCCAGCGTCCGGTCGGAGAACTCCAGGGCGTGGTCGAGCAGTTCGGCGGTGTCCTTGGGCAGCTCGCCCTGTTTGTGGGACTCGCCGATCAGGTGGCCCAGCTCCTCCAGGGTGGCGCCGTGGTGCAGCTCCCCGACAGGTTCGATGCCGATCTTGCGCAGCAGCCTGTTCGCCGCGCCGTCGAAGATCCGCACCACAGGGCCGACGACCTTCAGATACGCCGGCGTGGACGGGGCCAGCGACTTCGCCAGCCGCTCCGGCACGGCGATCGCGAGGTTCTTCGGGGCCGGCTCGCCCAGCACCATCTGGATGACCGTGGCCAGCACCAAGGCGAGGGTCACGGAGATGCCGGTGACGGCGGCGTCGGGGATGCCGGCCCCGGACAGCGCGGGCTTGAGCAGGGCCGACCGACACCGACGGCTCGGCGATGAAGCCGACGACCAGGCCGGTGACGGTGAAGCCCAGCTGGGCGCCCGACAGCATGAAGGAGAGGCGTTCGAGGACCTTCAGCGCGTGGGCGGCTTGCTTGTCGCCTGCCTCGGCCTCCCGAGCGAGGGCGAGCCGGTCGGCGGAGACGTACGCGAACTCCTGGGCGACGAAGTAGCCGGTACCGGCGGTCAGGACGAGCACGCCAGCAGGCCGAGTACGGCGTTCAACGAACACCACCCCGCCGCATGCCGTACTCACTGCCCGGAAGGCGGGATGGTCGCGGACTGTGCCCAGGGGGGTCCGTCGGTCTGGCGGACAAGCTGTCGCTCCTTATTGATCGGCTGTGCCCTCGGGTAACGAGGGTGGCCGAAACCGTGTTCCTCATCGGTGAACGTCCAGGGTCACGCGGTGGCCGGAGCTGCCGGTCCGACCAGCTCGGACAGCACGTCCTCCATCGTGACGAAGCCGATCACCTTGCCGCTCTCACCGAGGACGGCGGCGAGATGGCTGCCGTCGGCACGCAGGGCTGTGAGGGTGTCGTCCAGTGGTGTGTCGATGCGGACCCGGGTGACCGGGTGCAGTGCGCCGCGCGGGAAGGGCCGGTGGCGGTCGGTGCGGCCGAGGGTGTCCTTGATGTGCAGGTACCCGAGGAGTGCGCCGTCCTGGCCCGTGACCGGGAAGCGGGAGTAGCCCGCCCCGGCCGCGGTCCGCTCCAGCCGCGCCGGGGTGATGGTGTGGTCGACGGTGCGCATCCGCTGGGCCGGGACGAGAATCTCACCCACCGGGCGGGTGCCCAGCTCCAGCGCGTCGCGCAGCCGCTCGCCGTCGGCGGGCGACAGCAGACCGGCCTCGCTGGAGTCGACGACCATGCGGGCCAGCTGGTCGTCGGTGAAGACCGATTCGACCTCGTCCTTCGGTTCGACGCGCAGCAGCTTGAGCAGGGCGTTGGCGAAGGCGTTGATGCCGAAGATGACCGGCTTGAGCGCCCGGGTGAGGGCGACCAGGGGCGGGCCGAGCAGCAGCGCGGTGGGGACCGGGGCGGCCAGGGCGATGTTCTTGGGGACCATCTCGCCGATCAGCATGTGCAGGTACGTCGCCAGGGTGAGCGCGATGACGAACGCGATCGGGTGCACCAGGCCGTGCGGGAGGTGGGCCGCCTCGAAGCCGGGCTCCAGCAGGTGCGCGATGGCCGGTTCGGCGACCGCGCCCAGCACCAGCGAAGACGCGGTGATGCCGAGCTGGGCGGTGGCCATCATCGCGGACAGGTGCTCCAGGGCCCACAGCGTCATCCGCGCCCGCTTGTTGCCCGCGTGGGCGCGGGGCTCGATCTGGCTGCGGCGCACCGAGATCAGGGCGAACTCGGCGCCGACGAAGAAGGCGTTGGTCAGCAGCGTCAGGGCACCGATGGCGAGTTGGAGGGCGGTCATCGGGACTCCTCACCCGCCTGAGCCGGAATGCGGATCGGTTCCGTGATGCGGACCCGGTCGGCGCGATGGTGCTCGACCTCCACGACGGCCAGCTGCCAGCCATCGAGGTCGAGGGCGTCGCCCTTGGCGGGGATGCGGGCGAGGCGAGTGGCGATCAGGCCGGCCACGGTCTCGTACGGCCCCTCGGGCGCTGTCAGCCCTATCCCGGCGAGCTGGTCCAGGCGCACGGAGCCGTCCGCCTCCCACACCGCACGCCCGTCCCCGGTGGCGGGGGCGGGCACCAGGTCGGGCGCCTCCACGGGATCATGCTCGTCGCGCACCTCACCCACGACCTCCTCGACGATGTCCTCCATCGTCGCCACGCCCGCCGTGCCGCCGTACTCGTCGATGACCACGGCCATCGTGCGGGTGGCCCGCAGCCTCTCCAGCAGCCGGTCGGCCGTGAGACTGTCGGGCACCAGCAGGGGCGGTGTGGCCAGCTCGGTGACGAGCGTGGCGGCGCGCTTGTCCGGTTCCAGGGCGAGGACGTCGCGGATGTGGACGGTGCCGACGACCTCGTCCAGGCTGTCGCGGTAGACCGGGAAGCGGGACAGGCCGGTGGCATGGGTGAGGTTCGCGGCGTCCGCGGCCGTCGCGTGCACTTCCAGTGCCTTGACATCGACGCGCGGGGTCATCACGTTCTCCGCGGTCAGCTCACTCAGGTGGAGCGTACGGACGAACAACTCGGCTGAATCCGCCTCCAGAGCGCCCTCGGCGGCCGAGTGCCGGGCGAGCGCGACCAGTTCCTCGGCACTGCGGGCGGAGGCCAGCTCCTCGGCGGGCTCCAGGCCGAAGCGCCGTACGAAACGGTTCGCGGTGTTGTTCAGGTGATGGATGAACGGGCCGAACGCGGCGGTGAAGCCACGCTGGGGCCCGGCGACCACCTTGGCGACGGCCAGCGGCCGGGAGATCGCCCAGTTCTTCGGCACCAGCTCGCCCACCACCATCAGCACCACGGTGGACACCGCCACGCCCAGCACGGTCGCCACCGACGAGGCGACACCGCCCAGCCCGACCGCCCGCAGCGGACCGCGCAGCAGCGCCGCGAGGGACGGCTCGGCGAGCATGCCGATCACCAGCGAGGTCACCGTGATGCCGAGCTGGGCACCGGACAGCTGGAAGGTCAGACGGCGTACGGCGTTCAGCGCGCCCTCGGCGCCGCGCTCGCCCGCCTGGGCGGCGCGCTCCAGGTCACCGCGCTCGACGGTGGTCAGGGAGAACTCGGCGGCGACGAACAGCGCGCAGGCCAAGGTGAGGAGGAGGGCCAGCAGGAGCAGCAGGACCTCGGTCACCGTGCCACCCCCGTTCCCTCACGCTCGGACAGCGGACGGGGTACAGCACGGCTGGTACTGGGAGGCTCACCCATTGCGGAACCGTCGCTCCTTCTCGAAACGCACGAAACACGTAGGAAGACAGTGGCAGGGAAGCAGGCTTACCTGCCTCTACACCCACTGTAAAGGAGACGCAAAAAACGTCACCCGCCACCTTCCCCAGCCCACAGGCCGGGACACCAAACGGCGTCAAGGGGCGACGCAAGCGAATACGTATGGACGTCGGCCAGCGCAAGAACCCGTTTTCGGCCTTTCCCGGCACGCCCGCGCGGAGCGTGCCCCTCCCAGCCTCTGGCCGCCCTATGCTTCTACGCGTTTGTAGAAGGCTCGCGCGCAAGCCGGGCCCCGCGCTTTTGGGGGACGTCACACATGGCTTCGATCGACCTGGACAAGGTGCTGGACAAGGCGTGGGCGGACAAGAGCCTGCCCGAGATCATGGCCGCCCCGGTGGGGGCGCTGAAGGGGGTCTCCGACCGTGACGGCGAGCTGCTTCAGGAGGCGTTCGGGGTCAAGACCATAGCGGACCTGGCCGAGTTGAAGTACGTCCGCTGGGCGCAGGCGCTCGCCGCTCTCGACGGGGCCAAGTAGCCGGCCCCGAACTGCCGTGGTGCCGCGTACCCCTGTCGGGCGAGCGGCACCACCCTCATGGAACACACGCACGTTTAAGGAGTGGACGCCACGATGGTGTTCAAACGACTGCTCGGCTCGCTCGGCGTGGGCGGCCCCAGCGTCGACACGGTCCTCGACCCGGGCGCGGCCCGCCCGGGCGGCAGCCTCACGGGCCAGGTCCATCTCAAGGGAGGTGAGGCCGACTTCGAGATCGAGCACATCACCCTGGAGCTGGTGGCCCGCGTCGAGGCCGAGCACGACGACGGGGAGAGCGAGGGCGCCGTCGCCTTCGACCGGTTCACCGTCGGCGGGGGCTTCCGGCTCGCGGCGGGTGAGCAGCGCAGCGTGCCGTTCGGTGTGACGCTGCCGTGGGAGACCCCGATCACCGAGCTGTACGGCCAGCCGCTGGGCATCGTGCTCGGCGTGCGCACCGAGCTGGCGGTGGCCGGCGCGAAGGACAAGGGTGACCTCGACCAGCTCACCGTCGCTCCGCTGCCCGTCCAGGAGACGGTCCTGGAGGCCCTCGGCCAGCTCGGCTTCGGCTTCAGGTCGGCCGATCTGGAGTACGGCCGCATCGGCGGCACCGGGCAGCAGCTGCCCTTCCATCAGGAGATCGAGCTCACCCCGGCCCCGCAGTACGCCCACCAGGTCAACGAGATCGAGGTGACCTTCCTCGCCAACCCCGGCGGCATGGAGGTGGTCCTGGAGGCGGACAAGCGCGGCGGCTTCTTCTCCGAAGGGCACGACGCGCTCACCCGCTTCACGGTCGGGCACGACGACTCCCGCGACTGGAACAGCGAGGTCGACGGCTGGATCCACCGGCTGGTCGAGCACCGGGCGTCGTACGGCTCCCACTCCGCGTACGGCCACGGCGACCCGTACGCCGGTCACGGCCACGGCGGGCACGACAAGCACGACGACCACCACCACGACGGCCACCGCTCCGGCCCCGGCATGGGCACCGCCGTCGCGGCGGGCGCGGCCGGGCTCGCCGTCGGGGTCGTCGGCGGCATGGTCGCGGCCGAAGTCGTCGACGAGGTCGGGGACTTCTTCGAGGGCGACGAGGAAGAAGAGGGCTGAAGCCCGCCAACGGCAGGTGGTAGAGGATGCGCAAGCAGGGTGCGGAAAGAGCGAGCCTCTCCGCACCCTGCTGATAGCTTCTACGTTGCTGTAGAAGAATCATTGTCCGGAGCACCTCCGTCCGGGCATCCTTCCGACACGTACGGAGTTCTCATGGCCCTGTGGGACCGCCTCAAGGAGTCCGCATCGCAGATGCAGACCCAGCTCACGGCGAAGAAGAACGACCTCAAGAGCGGCGCCTTCCGCGACGCGAGCATGGCGATGTGCGCCCTCGTCGCCGCCGCCGACGGCACCATCGACCCCTCCGAACGCCGCCGCGTGGCCCAGCTCATCGCCACCAACGAGGTCCTGCAGAACTTCGACGCCATGGATCTGCAGCGCCGCTTCGAGGACAACTTGAACAAACTCACCACCGACTTCGACTTCGGCAAGGTCGGTGTCCTGCAGGAGATCGCCAAGGCGAAGAAGAAGCCCGCCGAGGCGCGTGCCGTCATCCAGATCGGCATCGTCATCGGCGGCGCCGACGGCGACTTCGACAAGACCGAGCAGGGCGTCGTCCGCGAGGCGTGCTTCACCCTCGACCTGCCGCCGCACGAGTTCGACCTCTGACCGACAGACGGCCATGCGCCGGGCCGGTGTCGTAAGGGCGCCGTGGCCCGGCGCGCGGCCCACGGTGAGAGCTGGGGTGGCGACGTTGAACGCCGGCCGGTCCTCCCGTCCGAGTTCCCTGCGGCATGTCCGCACAGCCGCAGTCCTGGCCGGCGCGGGGATGCCGGTCAGCATCGCGCTCTCGGCCCTCCCGCAGGAGCCGATCCCCCTGCCGTTCAGCGCGGGGGACCACGAGGACCGGCGCAGTGGCCCCGCGGCCGTCACCAATGAGGCCGCAGCCGTGTTCCACCTGGTAGAGCGTGCTGGCCTTCCCGTGGAGAACACGGTCCTCCATACCCACCGTGACGACGACCCCGACGGGCTCCTGGGCCCACACGACGGCTACCGCAGCAAGCTCGCCTTCGAGGGCCGCCGGATCGACGGCGGTGTGCGCGCTGATCGCCATCCCGGTCGACATGTGGGCCTCCCCCATCGGGGGCGTCGGCTCGACGGGGACGAGCGCGGGGGTCGCCCTGGCGGGCATCCTGACCGGCTGGCTGATGCTGTTCGCCTGTCTGTTCGCGCTGCTGGCCTTCGTGGGGCTCGTCGCCGGACTCACGGTGCTCGTGGACCACGCCTGACGAGCCGTCCCTGCCGGACCGCCCGTGCTGGTTCAGAGGGGCGTGGCCGCATGCAGGATGAAGAACATCGTCACCGCGGAGTTCGCCGACGACATCGCCGACACGGCGGTTCCCGCCGCCGCACCCCACGTGGCCAGTCCCACCGACGTGAACACCGACGGCCAGCGGCGCACCACCGGAGCGGGCCCGAGCAGCGCCGCCACCCGGCGCGGTACCGGCCCCGGCGCCGCGAGCCCCGCGAGCGTGGGCACCGGCGTCCCCCGCGACACGAGAGCCGCCTTACCGATCGCGCCCGCCACAGTCCGACGGCTGCCCACCGCCTGGGCCGCCTCCTCGTCCGCCCACCGCTCCACCGTGTACGACACCGCCGTACGCAGCGGTCGCAGGAACGGGTTGGCGCGGGCGGCCAGTTGAACGGTGAGCAGGAAGCGGTGGTGCCGGGCGGCCAGGTGCGCCCGCTCGTGGGCGAACAGCGCCCGGCGCTCGGCCGGTTCCAGGCAGTCCAGCAGGGCCGTGGTCACCACCACCCGGTCCCGGCCACCCCCCGGCAGCGCGTAGGCGTACGGGATGCCATCGGGCAGGACGGCCACCTCCGTACCCGGCAGCCCGGCCAGCGCACGGTGGGCGCGACGCCGCACCCGGCCGTGCCGCCACAGCGTCCGACCGCAGGCCACGACCACCACGGCGAGCGCCGGGATGGCCGCCTTACCGACGACCTCGTCGTACGGGACCGCCTCGCGAACCTCGGGGTCCGACCAGCCGTCCGGCAACGGGTTGCCCGGCAGCTGGGCGGTGCCGACCACCATCACCAGCCCCAGGCACACTGTGCTGCACGTCCCCATCACCGCGGCCACTGAAGTCAGCAGTCGCGTCGCGGTACGCGGATGCAGATGCTGCTCGGCCAGGCGGGCGATCGGCCATGCCGTCAACGGCAGGACCAGCGGCAGAAAGACGAAGACGCCCATGAGATGTCAGGCTTCCCCTTCGCCCCGGGGCCGACCCAGCAGTTCGCGCAGCAGCCGCTCGTCGTCGGGGCCGAGGCCGGTGACGAAGCTGGCCAGCACCGCCTCCCGGTCGCTCTCGGCGTCCAGCACCTTGCGCATCTTCCGGGCGGCCAGACCCGCCTGGTCCGAGGCGGACGTCCAGGCGAAGGACCGGCCCGCCCGCTCCCGGGTGACCGCGCCCTTGGCCAGCAGCCGGGTCAGGATCGTGATCACCGTCGTATAGGCGAGGTCCCCACCCAGACGTTCCTGCACCCAGCCCGCGGTCGCCGGGCCGTCCGCCTCACGCAGCGCCGACAGGACCAGCGCCTCCAGCTCGCCCTGCCCCCGCCGCCGGGGACGCTGCCGGTGATCCGTCACGCCCTGTCTCCCTTCCGCTGCCGCCCGTTTCCCGGGCGGACATCGTATAGACGCCCGGAGCGCCTCCACGCCACCCGAGGAGTCATTCATCGACCCACCACCGCAACCTCTACATAATTGTAGAAGCTAAGCTGCCCGGACGCGCCCGCCACGGGCAACGCCGATCGAAAGGAACGAGGAGAGGACGGGTGTCATCGCATGGCTGGTTCTGGGCCTGCTCGCCGGCGCGATCGCCAAGGCCATCCTGCCCGGACGGGACCCGGGCGGCTGCGCCGGCACGACGTTCATCGGCATCGCCGGCGCCTTCGTGGGCGGCTGGCTGTCGTCGGAGTTGCTCGACCGGCCGGTGCAGCGGGAGTTCTTCGACGCCGCGACCTGGGGCTCGGTCATCGCCGGTGCGCTGGTGCTGCTGATCGGCTACCGCCTCCTGTTCGGCAACTCACGGGACTGACAGACCACTTCACGGCCAGCACCGCGCAAACGGTCACGCGTCCGACGTCCGGCCGCGCCCCCCCTTCCACTTTCTCTACAGTGCTGTAGATTCATAATCCTGGTCCGCGCCGTGGACCGCGATTCGCACCTTCCGAGAAGGAGTACGCAGTGGGAGTTTCCCTGGCCAAGGGCGGCAACGTCTCGCTCAGCAAGGAGGCGCCGGGCCTGACCGCAGTCCTGGTCGGCCTGGGCTGGGACGTCCGCACCACCACCGGCACCGACTACGACCTCGACGCCTCCGCCCTGCTGCTCGACGCCTCCGGCAGGGTCCTGTCCGACCAGCACTTCATCTTCTACAACAACCTCACCAGCCCCGATGGTTCGGTCGAGCACACCGGCGACAACCTCACCGGTGAGGGCGAGGGCGACGACGAGTCCGTCAAGGTGAACCTCGCGGCCGTGCCCGCCGAGGTCGACAGGATCGTCTTCCCGGTGTCCATCCACGACGCCGAGAACCGCGGGCAGAGCTTCGGCCAGGTCCGGGGCGCCTTCATCCGCGTCGTCAACCAGGCGGGCGGCGCCGAGATCGCCCGGTACGACCTGTCGGAGGACGCCGCCACCGAGACCGCGATGGTCTTCGGTGAGCTCTACCGCAATGGCGCCGAGTGGAAGTTCCGCGCGGTCGGCCAGGGCTACGCCTCCGGCCTGGCCGGGATCGCCGCCGACTTCGGCGTCAACGTCTGACACGGACCGATCTGACACCGCCGGACCCGTCACTCGGAGACAGGCCCGGCGGTCGCGCCCACCGAGGCGGGCCTGCAGCATGGCCTCCTCGGTGGCACGCCTCAGCAACCCCCGGGAGACCACGTGGCCGGCCCGCACCGCCTCCGCCCGGAGGACCCCGCGGACTTCGAAGCGGTACTGCATCTCGCACTGAGCACGACGGACATCCGCAGGGCCCTCCTCGCCGACCCCGCCGGCCGGGCGGCCGACCACCTCCGCACCCGGGGGCCCTCGCAGCCGCCGACGAGATCACGGCGGAGGCAGGAGACGCCTACGACGCCTGCCTCGCCGTACGATCGTCAGCCCAGCACGGCTCGAAGCACCCGACGGACAAGGCCACCCTCCTCCCCGCATTCACCGTGCTCACGCCGCTGGTGGCCGCCACATCCGCGGCGGTCCTGCTCCCGCTCGGCTACGTTCTCCAACTCGCCGACCTGGCAGGCACCTTGCCCAGCCTCACTCGTCACCGCAGGCTGGATCCTTGCACTCATCGCGGCAGGGAGCACCCTGCTCGCCGTGACCGCCCCCCTGCGCATGGCGATACGCCAACACGGCGCCCCGTCGGCCGACCGCCTGGAACAGGCGCGACTGACCTGGCACCAGGCGCTGCTCGACCGCGCAATGCTGCCCCACCTGCGGCGCTGTATCAGCGAGGACCCACTCCTTCGCACCACGCTCCCGAAGCGCCCACCCACCGGCCCCGACGACACCGCGCGCCACATACCCTGACGATCCGCCCGCCGCCTCACCGCGCAACAACACCGTACGCAAGAGCCGAACCCACCCGAAGGAGCACCCTCATGTCGGTCAACCTGAGCAAGGGCCAGCAGATCAGCCTCAGCAAATCCGATGGCAGCAGCCTGACCTCGGTACGCATGGGCCTGGGCTGGCAGGCCGCACCACGCAAGGGCTTCCTCGCCAAGCTCACCGGCGCGCGCGAGATCGACCTGGACGCCTCCGCCGTGCTGTTCGCCTCCGGACAGATCGCCGACGTCGTCTTCTTCCAACACCTGACCAGCGACGACGGTTCAGTCCGACACACCGGCGACAACCTGACCGGCGGGGCCGGCGCCGGAGGCGACGACGAGGCCATCCTCGTCGACCTGGCCCGCATCCCCGCCCACGTCGACCAGATCGTCTTCACCGTCAACTCCTTCACCGGCCAGACCTTCGCCGAAGTGCAGAACGCCTTCTGCCGTCTGGTCGACGAGCCCACAGGAACCGAGCTGGCCCGCTACACACTCACCGGCGGCGGGAACCACACCGCCCAGATCATGGCGAAGGTCCACCGCAACGGCAGCGGCTGGCAGATGAAGGCCATCGGCGAACCCGCCGTCGGCCGCACGTTCCAGGACCTGCTGCCGTCGATCTCTCCGCACCTGTAGACGGCCTCGCCCGTAAGCGCGGCTTCCGCAGCCTCCCAGCCGCTCCGGCCAACGGCGGCCGACCACGAACCGGGACGGCGATACCGCCACCATCCCGCCGCTCGATATGCTCGCGCCGCGCCCGGCCCAGGCTCAAGGAGAACGACAGGACCCGCATGTTCGGACTGAGCGAACTCGCCATCATCCTCATCGTCGTCATAGCCGTCCTCGCCGCAAAGAAGCTCCCCGAACTCACCCGCTCCGCAGGCAAGCCGCCCGCATCCTCAAGGCCGAGGCCAAGGCGATGAAGGAGGAACAGCCCGCGCCCACACAGCAGGCGGAAGAGATGGCACCTCGCGTCATCCAGGGCGAGACCATCACCCCCACCACCTGCAACACGACCCACACCGCACGGACCTCCGCACCTCACCCCCAAACGCCAGGTTCCGGGCAGTCATCGGGGCCTCAAGACTGAAGGACCGCGGCCAAGGCCGGGAGCCGACAGCCAAGGGGCACGCAAGTTGGCCCCGGCGGGGATCGCGGCCACTGGGCAGTCCGCAGGATGGCGCGCCGCGTGGCCCATGCGGCCGGGCGGGAGCCCGAAGTGCCAGTGGGGCGCGTCGAGATGAGGAGCAGGTCTGCTGAGGCCGCGCGGGCGAGCAGCAGGCTCATCACCAAGCAGTCGTCGGCCCCACTCTGCGGTGGCTGGGCGTCCCTGGCTTCAGTCGGGGCCATCACGGCGAATGAGAATCGAGGAGTCTGCCACCTTCGTCCGCAGGGCGGGGAAGGTCTGGGCAGGAAACGGCGCGTGCGTGATACCGGGGGGACAGCCGTGGAGATCATGGTGATACGGACGCGGGTGCTTGCCGAGGCGCCGTCTCGTGTGTGGATAGCGGTCAGTGGCACCCTCGGCGCCGCCACCGCGCCTCGCCTCCGACAGAAGCTGCGTGCCTGCGACGACGGCAAGCGCAGCGAGTTCTTCCTGGACATGAGAGAGCTCCGCTACGAGGGCGAGCTGCCGGCGGACGTCCTTCGGGAACTGTTCGCGCTCGGCACTGAGGGGCGTTTCCATCTCATCGGCGCTCCCTCCGAGATCCACGCGTGCTTCGCGGGTGATCCGCGATTCACACCGCACTCCCGCCTGGAGTCGGCGTGGAAGATGTGGATGTGACACCCACGCCGCCCAGGGCCCCTCTTTACTGGCACCTGCATGGACGCACAGCCCAACCGCCGGTAGGAGGAGCGCGAGCAAGGGGCAAAACTCCGGGCAGAAACCTCGTCTCCCATGCGCCATCACCGAACGGATGCCGCCACCGAGGGGCGTCCTTCGGCACATAAGGCGCGGCTCAGGCCCGCCTGGTGACCGCCGATCAGTCAGCCGATGTCACTCCTGCTGCGGAACCACCGCCACCGGACACTCGGAGTGGTGCAACACCGTGTGCCCCACCAGGCCGAGCTGCGGACCGAGGTGGCCGCGACGCCGACGGGCCCCGATGACCAGCAGGTCGGCCGCCGACGACCGGGCCACCAGCGCATGGCGTGCGGAACCCTCGACAAGCGCACGGTGCACGATCACGCCGGAGTACTCCTTGGCAACGCCGCCCAATGCCTCGTCGAGCAGAACCGAGGCGTGATCCTCCTCGGCATGGGCGGGCTCCCCGGTCAGCAGCGGATGCGGCGCAGTCCTGTGCGCCGGGCGACGCCAGGCCCGTACGGCCTCGACTTCGCACCCGCGCACCGCGCCCTCCCGGAGGGCATACCGGACCGCTGCCGGGGCTGTGGCACCGCCGACGCCCACGACGATACGGCCGTTGGCGGCTTGTCTGTTCTCCGCCCAGCCGCGTACGACGACGACCGCACAGGGGGCCCGGGCCGCCAGGGAAAGACTGACCGAGCCAAGCAGGAGCTCCCTGATCGGGCCCCTGCCTCGTACCCCGGTCACGACGGCACCGGCGAGGCGCGCCTCGCGCAACAGCGCCGACACGGGATCCTCCGGCACCACGCCGGTGCTGATCTCCACCGCCGGTGAGCGCTGCCGGGCACGCTGGGCCGCTCGCGCCACGACACTCTCGGCAAGGTCGTGCTCGGTCACCACGTCCGAGACGGCTCCGGGGGTGTCCGCCAGGGCCGCACTCTCGTACCGCTCCCACAGCGAGGCGTGGACGATCCGCAACGGCAGACCGTGGCGGGCCGCCTCGTCCACGGCCCAGTCGACGGCGTGGAGGCTGGGCTCCGAGCCGTCGACCCCCACGACCAAGGGCAAAACCATGGTTCCCACCGCCTTCAGCGCGCCAGGATGCCCTCTCATTCTCCCTCCACCCGGGCCAGCGCGGCTCGTACACCATCCGGCCGGCGGCAGCCGGGAAGGTGTCCGAACGGTGCGTACGCGAGTGTCGCCGAGCACTCGGTGTACGTCCATCTCGCACCCGCTGCCGGGGTATCGCCCGCAGGCGGCCAGCACCGCTGCGGGCCACCGGTCGACATCACCGCCTGGAACCCACCTCGCCGAACTGACGGTTGCCTCGCATCTGGCCGAGGCCGGCGTTCCGTTCCGGTTCAACACCGACAAGGGACCCGATTTGCTGCCGCAGTGCGGGCAAGAGACTTTCGGCATCGAGATCGGCTCCCGGCACCCGAGGAGTGTGACGGACCTCAGCCACACCCTGAGCCAGGGGCTTCGCGCCTGTGGCTTGCCCGCAGCCGTGAGCATCCGGACGCATCCGGTCCCGCCCGTGTCCATCAGGGCGAGCGTTCGGGAGGCGATCATCGAGGGGTTTCTCCCCGCCGGCGGCAGGCCGGGGGTCACTTCCCTGCGAGTCGAGGCGTCTCCGGCGCGGCCCGAAGACGGCATTCCGGCTTCCTGGCTGTCGATTCGGGTCAGCCGCGATCGTGGTTACACGACCATGTCGGCGCCGTTCAACAGCCCGCACGTGACCGCGATGGCGCAGGACGTGGCCGCCAATGTGCTCCGGGAGAAGCGGAAGAAGCGCCAGTCGAAGCTGATGCCGACGGTACTGATCATCGACCTGAGCGGTAACGACCTCCCTGATCTCCGGTGCTGGCCGGAGGTGTTCGGTGCACTCTGGGAGCCCGGTGACGAGTTCCTCGCCGTCGGCGGCATGACCGTCAGCACCCGCAGCCGGGAGCCCGAGCTGCGGTTCTCCCTGAACCCGTTCGTGGATCGGCAACTGCTGGAGCGGGTCACGGCACTGCTCTGGAGATGCCGGGTGTTCACGGATGTGGCCGAGCAGTTGAAAGGTGGTCAGCGGCGCGCCGGCTGATCGGTCGGACGCTGCGCCTGGACATCCCCAGCTGTGCAAGGTGCGTTGGCAGGTGAGGCTCCCTGTCGCCATGCGCCGGCCGCCCCGGCGCGTCATGGCGGGGCTCGCTTCGGCGAGGCCGGCGTCGAAGGACCTGTATCGCCGGGTGTGGGTTCCGCTGTTCAGGGATCTACTGGGCGGCTTGGACGACTCCTTGGATGGCCTGCCTGATGCGGTCAGCTGCGTGGTCGGGGTCGGGCTGGCCGGTGTCGAGCCAGGTGATGACGGCTTCGAGGGTGAGGGTGGGCACGAGTTGCGCCGCCCAGGTCCGCCAGGGGCTGTCCGGGATCGTGTCGGCGAGGTGGCGGGCGGCGATCTCCATCGAGGCGGACCGGATGCTGTCGATGACGTCGCGGAACTCGGGTTCGCGGGCGGCGTGGCGGAACAGCAGCCGGAACCCGTCGGGGTCCGCCGCGGCGGCGCGCAACAGCGCGGCGACGCTGTTCTCGTCGTAGTCGTCGATGCCGACGGTCTCGGCGAGCCGGGTGCAGGCGCGGTCGAGTACGGCGCGGTAGAGGTCGCTCTTCGAGGCGAAGTGCCGGTAGAGGATCACGTGGGTCACGCCGGCTTCCGCGGCCACGTCGTCCAGGCCGGTGGCGGCGAAGCCGGTGCGGGCGAAGGCGCGGGTGGCCGCGTCGAGGATCTGCTCACGCCGCTCGGCCCGGGGCATGCGCCGAGCACGAGCACGCTCAGGCTGACGTACTGACGCCGTCCGAGAGGGCTGCCGGTCGGCTTCGGTCACTCCAAACCTCCTCTTGTTTAAGCCAGACTATACAAGTAACTTGTTTAATAGGTCTTATACAAGCTCGAATAAACTTATGGAGGTTGCCATGGCCGTCGCGGCCCAGTTGCCGTTCGAGCAGTCGGATCCGTTGCGGATCGCGCCACGGCTGCGTGAGTTGCAGTCCCAGGGCACGGTGCACCGCGTGCGCACTGCGGTGGGGGACGAGGCGTGGCTGGTCACCGGCCACGCGCAGGTACGGCAGCTGCTGGACGACGACCGGCTCGGCCGGGCCCATCCGGCCCCGCAGAGCGCGGCGCGGACCGGGGAGTCGGCATTGTTCGGCGGTCCGCTGGGCAACTTCGCCACCGAGGCGGCCGACCACGCACGCATGCGGTCGCTGCTGCAGCCGCACTTCTCGCCTCGGCACCTGCGGGCCCTGCGCCCGCGGGTTGATGCCCTGACGGCGCGGCTGCTGGACGAGCTGGCCGAGCAGGGGCCACCGGCGGACCTGCACGCCGCGGTGGCGGTGCCGCTGCCGATCCTGGTGATCTGCGAGCTGCTCGGTGTGCCGTACGAGGACCGCGAACAGTTCCGCGACTGGACCGCCGACGCCGCCAGCATCCGCGACCGCGCCCGTTCGGAACGAGGGCTGGCCGAGTTGTTCGGCTACGGCCAGACGTTGGTAGCCCGCAAGCGGGCCGAGCCCGGTGACGATGTGATCTCCCGGCTGTGCGCGACCGAGGGGGTCTCCGACGACGAAGCCGCCGGGCTGTCGATGGCGTTGCTGTTCGCCGGGCACGAGACCACGGTGGTCCAGATCGGCCTGGGCGCCCTGCTGTTGCTGACCAACCCGGAGCAGTGGCAGGCCCTGGTGGACGACCCCGGTCTGGTCCCCCATGCGGTCGAGGAGATCCTGCGCGCGCCGGGCAAGGGCGGCGGCGGTATCCCCCGCTACGCGCGGACCGACCTGGAGATCGACGGAGTCACCATCCGGGCCGGAGAGCTGGTACTGCTGGACAACGGCGCCGCCAATCACGACCCCGCCGTCTTCCCCGACCCGGACTGGGTGGACATCACCCGCTCGGCCGCGGCCCATCTCAGCTTCGGGCACGGCGCCCGCTACTGCCTCGGCGCGCCCCTGGCCCGCATCGAACTGCAGGCGGTGTTCGCCCAGCTGGTGGCACGGCTTCCGGCCCTGCGCCTTGCCGTCGGCATGGAGGAGTTGACCATGCGGCGCGACACGCTCACCGGCGGCCTGGCCGAGCTTCCGGTGCGGTGGTGATCGGCATGGGACGCGGCACCTGTGTGCATCATCCGGTCTTTGCGCGGCTCTACCCGCTGATGGGCCGGGCCATGGAGCGGGGCGGCATGGCCGAACACCGCCAAGCCCTACTCGCCCGGCTCACCGGCGACGTGATCGAGGTCGGTGCCGGCGACGGGCTCAACTTCCCGTACTACCCAGCCACTGTCGCCCGTGTCCTGGCCGTGGAACCGGAGCCGCACCTGCGAAGCCTCGCCCAAACCGCCGCCAGCCAGGCGCCGACGCCGGTCGAGGTCGTCGACGGCCTCGCCGAGCAGCTCCCCGCCGAGGACGCCACCGCGGATGCGGTCGTAGTGTCGCTCGTGCTGTGCTCGGTACGCGACCAGGACGCGGCACTGCGGGAGTTTCACCGGGTCCTCAAGCCGGGCGGGCAGTTGCGGTTCCTCGAACACGTCCAGGCCGACACCCCTGGTCTGGCCCGCTTCCAGCGCGTGCTCGACGCGACCGTCTGGCCGCGGTTGGCCGGGGGTTGTCATACCGGCCGCGACACGGCCGCGTCGGTCGAGCGGTCCGGGTTCACCATCGAGCGGCTCGACCACTTCCTGTTTCCCGACGCCCGCATGCCTGCCTCGTTCCACATCCTCGGCACCGCCGTACGGTCTGATTCCGGCTGACCAGGTGGCGGCCGAGGCCGCGGACTCGGGCCGCACCGTCGTCCGGATCACGCCGACCACGGCCATCGACGACAACCGCACCTCCGACCTCGTCGCCGACCTGCGCGACGATCTCGACGAGGACGCCCCCGAGGCCCTGGTGGGAGGGCCGGCCGCGCAGAACCACGACATGACCGAGGCGCTCGCCGCCTCCGCGCCCGGCATCATCGCGCTGGTGCTGGTGATGTCGCTGCTGATGATGCTGATCGTCTTCCGCAGTGTGGTCATCGCGCTGGTGTCGGTGGTGATGAACCTGCTCACCGTCGGCGCGGCGTTCGGCATCGCGTCGATCATCTTCCAGCACGGCGTGGGCGCCTCGCTGATCGGCATCGAATCCCAGGGCTTCATCAACGCCTGGGCGCCGGTGTTCTTCTTCGCGATCCTCTTCGGTCTGTCGATGGACTACCAGCTGTTCCTGCTCGCCTCGATCCGTGAGAAGTACGAGCTGACCGGCGACACCCGCACCGCGGTACGGGACGGCATCGCCGCGACCGGACGGCCCATCACCAACGCGGCCGTCATCATGGTCATCGTGTTCGTCGCTTTCGGCGTCACCGGCCCGATCCCGCCCACCGAGCTCGGCATCACCCTGGCCATTGCTGTGATCCTTGACGCGACGATCGTGCGCATGCTGATCGTGCCGGCGTCCCTGGCCATCTTCGGCAAGGCCAACTGGTGGATGCCCCGCTGGCTGGACAAGGCGCTGCCCGCCTTCACCTTCCGGCACTGAGTCGAAGGAGAATGCCACAGTGGTGCGGGCAGCCGTGCCCGCACCACTCACCGCCCCTCTGATCTGACGTGACCGTGAACAGTAAGCCCTTGTGAGGAGCACCGTGCCCCGCTTCGGAATGCTGATCGACCTCAACACCTGCATCGGATGCCACGCCTGCTCGGTGGCCTGCAAGAACGAGTTCGACGTACCCCTCGGGGTCTTCCGCGACACGGTGAAGTACGTCGAGGACGGCGAATACCCCAAGGCCACCCGCCACTTCATCCCCGTCCTGTGCAACCAGTGCGAGGACGCGCCCTGCCTGAACGCCTGTCCCACCGACGCCATCACCCGCCTGCCCAACGGCGAGGTCGTCATCGAGGAAGGCGACTGCAACCTCAACCGCTTCTGCATGGCCGCCTGCCCCTACGACGCGATCTACGAGGACCCGCAGACCCAGACCGCGAGCAAGTGCACCCTGTGCGAGCACCGCACCTCCCAAGGTGGCCAGCCCGCCTGCGTGGAGGCATGCCCCACCGGCTGCCGCGTCTTCGGTGACCTCGACGACCCGGACAGCACGATCTCCGCCAAGATGCGTGAGAACGAGACCGAGGTGTGGAAACCGGAGGCGAACACCCGGCCGAAGGTCTTCTACGTCGACCCCAAGCGGGCCCTGCCACTCATCGCGGTCGACGGCGTCCAGGTCGACACGAACGCCGACCTGAAGGGGCAGTGAGGCCATGCTCACCACCCTGGCCCAGGTCGCGCCGTTACCGCACGCCGCCCCCTGGGGTGGCCTGCTGGCCGCCTACTTCACCCTGATCGGCATCCCGAGCGGACTCACGCTGGCCACCTGGTGGCACCGCAGCCGGTTCCCCACCGCCTCCCTCTCCCTGGACTGGCGCACCACCTGGCTGGGCCTGCTCCTGCTGAGCGGCGCGGGACTGCTGCTGACCGTCGACCTCGGGCGGCCCGGGCGCTTCTTCCTGATGCTCACCAAGTTCGGGAACTGGGACTCGCCCATCTCGCTCGGCGCGAAGATCATCGCGGTCAAGACGTTCCTGCTCGCCGTCGCTCTGTACCTGCTGTGGCGCAGGCGTACGGCGTCGGAAGGCGCCCCGGCCCCGCTCCCGGCCCTCGGCACCGCCAAGTACCTGGACAACGCGGTGGTGTGGCTGCTCGGCTTCACCAGCGTCGCCCTGGCGGTCTACCCGATCTCCGTACTGGCCCGTACCTGGGTCTCGCCGCTCGCCTCCACGAGCGGCTCGGCCCTGATCTTTCTCGTCACGTCCCTGCTGATGGGCGCCGCCGTGCTGCAGCTCGTGCAGACATGGGACCCGGAGGCGACCACCCTGCAGGCTGCCGTGCACCGCCGGGCCACCCTGGTCCTGCTGATGACCTACGCGGCCGCGCTGGCCTTCACGGCCGTGTCCGTGCCGAACGGGCCCGCCAAACAGGCACTTGAGTCCGTATTCAAGGGCGAATGGGCACCTCTGTTCTACGCCGGAGCGATCGGTCTCGGGCTGATCGTCCCCCTCGCCCTGCTCACTCTGGTGCGTGACGGCCGCTGGACCCGCCTCACGGCAGCCGCCGCGATCCTCGCCGGAACCGCCGCCGTCCGCTACCTGATCTTCACTGCCTGACACCCCGGGGGGAACCGACGATGACCACCGACACCGCCGCTGCGGACACCGAGACACCCGACAGCCCGCCGGGCCCCGATGGCTGGGAACTCGGCCGCCGCGACCTGCTGAGGATCGGTGCCGCAGCGGGCGCGGCCCTCACGGGCCTCGGCACCATAGAGATCATCCGTGACCCGAAGCCGTCCGCACCGGTCGGCAAGGGCACGACCCGGACCACAGCCGTCCCGTCGATGTGCCAGATGTGCACCACCGCGTGCGGCATCATCGGCCACGTCGCGAACGGCCGTCTGCTGAAGATCACCGGCAACCCGGAGGACCCCAACAGCCAGGGCGCGGTGTGCGGCAAAGGGGTCGCCGGCCCGTCCGTGCTCTACGACCCGTTCCGCCTGCTGTATCCGCTCAAGCGGGTGGGCGAGCGCGGCTCGGGGAAGTGGAAGCGCATCAGCTGGGAGGAGGCGTACACCGAGATCGCCGGGCGGCTGAAGGAGATCCGTGAGCGGGGCAAGCCGGAGGAGTTCGCCTTCCAGCAGGGCCGCAACCGGTCCAAGGAGGTCACCGCCCGGTTCCTGAACGCCTACGGCACCCCCTCGCACTTCAATCACCGCGCGCTGTGCTCCAACAACCGGCGTGCCGCCATCGCCACCACGATCGGCGAGTCCGACTGGGATCTGGGCGACTTCGAGAACACTCGGTATGTGCTGAACTTCGGCTGCAACTGGGCCGAGGCCCACCAGGGCCACATCCCGGTCGCCATCCGCATGATGCGTGCCCGCGAACGCGGCGCGAAACTGGTCACCTTCGAGACCCGCCTGTCCAACACCGCCGCCCTGTCCGACGAATGGTTCTGCGTCAAGCCCGGCACCGACGGCCTGATCGCCCTCGCCATGGCGAACGTGATCTGCCGCGAGGGCCTGTGGGACAAGACATGGTTCGACACCTGGTCGAACCATCCGGCCGACGCGTTCGCCGAGCACGTCGCCGCCTACACGCCCGAGCGGGCCGCCAAGGAAAGCGGCGTGCCTGCCGAGGACATCGTCCGCATCGCGCGGGAATTCGCCGCCGCCGCGCCCCGGTGCACGACGATCTGCAACCGCGGCTCGCAGTCCCATCGCAACGGCTTCTACAACGACCGGGCCATCACCGTCCTCAACGCCCTGGTCGGCAACATGGGCAGGGAAGGCGGCTGGTGCTGGCACCCCAACTCGTCCTGGGACAAGGACGCCATCCCAGAGCCGGAGCCGGTGCCGGACAAGCCGACGGCCAGGAGCGTCATCGCCGAGGCCAGGGACTGGCCGGTCGCGAACGCCTTCAAGCAGCAGAAGGTCGCCGAGATCATCTACCTCTGGATCAAGGAGCGCCGGCAGAAGGTGTCGGCCCTGATGACCTACAACGCCGACACCGCCTGGTCCTTCCCCGAAGGCAAACTCGTACGCAGTGTCCTGGCGGACGAGGAACTGATCCCCTTCCACGTCTGCATCGACGTGATGTACTCCGAGACCTCACACCTGGCCGACATCATCCTGCCCTGGACCACCTACCTGGAACGCTGGGACATCGACTCCCGCCCGCCCCAGGGCCTCGTCGACTACGTCGGCCTGCGCCAGCCCGTCGTCCCACCACGCGGACAGTCCAAGGACATCCGCGAGATCTTCCCCGAACTCGCCCGCCGGATCGGCGGCGGCATGGAGAAGTACTTCCCCTGGCAGACCACCGAGGAATACCTGGAGGAGTACTTCAAGCCCATCCCCGGCGGCTTCGCGCACATGAAGGCCAAGGGCATCTACATCGACCCTGACAAGAAGCCCTTCTACGAGCCCCACGTCACCCGGCTCACCCCGGAGGAACTCGAGGGCTCCCGCGAGGACCCCAGGACCGGGATCATCCACAAGGGCACCGACGACAAGACCGGCGAACCCACAGCCATCGGCATACGCGTGGGCGGCATCGCACGGCGCGGCTTCCTCACCCCGTCCCGCAGGGTCGAGATCCACAGCTCCTTCGTCGTCGGCAAGGGCAAAGAGGTCGGCAAGGACGTGGAGCCGCTGCCGGTGTACGAGCCGATACCCAGCCACCAGCGCGATTTCCCCGACGACCACTTGATCATGACCAGCTACAAGATCAACGTGCACAACGGGCACCGCACCATGCAGTCCAAGTGGCTGCAGGAGATCTCCCACACCAACCCCGCCCTGATCAACCGCGCCACCGCCGACAAGCTCGGCATAGGCGACGGCGACTGGATCGAGGTCACCAGCTTCCGTCCCGACGACGCGGCCGTGCCCGGCGGCGACGGCTCCAAGCTCGGCACCCTGCGCACCCGGGTGCGCCTGACCGAAGGCGTGCACCCCATGGTGCTGGCCATCGCCCACAACGCCGGCCGCAGCGTCGGCGGCGCCTACGCCACCAACGGCAACGACGCGACCGGCAACCCGGGCTACGGCGACATCGCCGACGCCGACCTGGACCGGCTGTGGTGGCAGGGCACCCTCAGCGTCCCCCAGAACGACCTGCTGCCGATCTACCCCGACCCCGTCGCGGGCGGCCAGGCGTACCACGACACCGTCGTGCAGATCCGGAAGGTGTGACCGCGTCGTGAACCAGATCCCCGTCGCCGCCGACCACGTCAAGGCGTACACCGGCCTGCTGCGCCTCGCCGTTCGCCTGTTCAGCCGCGAGATCGACCCGCTGCTCCACCGGCAGATGATCAACGCGGACGCCCACACCCGGGACGACCACCGGCCGCTCGCCGACCCCGCTCTCGCCGAGCGCGAGGAGCCCGAGGCCCTGGAGGAGCTCGCCGCCGAGTTCTGCCGCCTGTTCATCGGCCCGCAGCCGGTCTGCCCGCCGTACGCCTCCGCCCACCAGGGCGAGGTCAAACTCGGCGGACGCTCCGCCCGCGACATCGGCGCCTTCATGGAGCACTACCAGCTCCAGCCAGCACTCGGCCCGCAGGACGCGGTCGTCGACCACGACCACCTCGCCGTCGAGCTCTCGCTGCTGGCCCACCTCTACCGCGTCGCCGTCGGAACCGCCGACAGCGACCTGACCATCGAGCAGGCGTGGCGTGCCGCCCACGAGCTGCTGCACGTCCACATCCGGCCCTGGGCCGACAGCTACCTCAAGGAGCTCGAAACCACCGCCGAGTGGGCCCCGTACACCACCATCGCCCACCTGGTCCGGCGCGTGCTGCAGGAAGCCGCAGACTGGCCGGCCGACATCCTCACCCTCCCCGCGAAGGAGAACATCATGGTTACCGTCTACTCCACCACCGTGTGCGGCTACTGCGACCGTCTGAAGAAGCAGCTCGACCGGGAGAACATCCCGTACACCGAGATCGACATCGAGCAGGACGCCGAGGCCGCCGCGCTCGTCGAAAAGGTCAACAACGGCAACCAAGTCGTCCCGACCGTCGTTTTCGCGGACGGCACCGCCATGACCAATCCCGGCGTCCTTCAGGTCAAGCAGCACCTCGCCGGCACTGCCTGACCCGCATCCACGTAAACGGAGCCGCACCATGTCCATCGTCGAGCACCTACGGGACGGGCCCGCCTATCTCGACTACAACGCCACCACCCCCCTCGACCCGGACGTGCTGGAGGCGATGCTGCCCTACCTGACCACCCACTTCGGCAACCCCTCCAGCGGCCACGCCTACGGCCGCCCGGCCGCGGCTGCGGTCGCCACCGCCCGCCGTCAGGTCGCCGACCTCATCGGCGCGGAGCCGGAAGAGGTCGTCTTCACGGGAAGCGGTTCCGAGGCCAACACCCTCGCGCTGCGCGGCGCCCTGCTGCCCGCGCTGCGCGAGGGCCGCGACCACCTGGTCACCCAGGTCACCGAGCACCCGTCGGTTCTGGAGACCTGTGAGGCGCTCAAGCGGCTGCACGGCATCCAGGTCACCTACCTTCCCGTGGACGGACACGGCCTGGTCCACCCCGCGGCCCTCCGCTCGGCCGTCACCGACCGCACCGCCCTGGTCTCCGTCCACCACGCCAACGGCGAGACCGGCACCGTCCAGCCCATCGCCGAACTCGCCGCCATCGCCCATGAGGCAGGGGCCTTGTTCCACACCGACGCCTCCCAGACGATCGGCAAGATCCCCGTCGACGTCCGAGCCCTGGGCGCGGACCTGCTCACCGTGACCGGCCACAAGTTCTACGCTCCCAAGGGCGTGGCCGCGCTCTACTTGCCGAAGCGGTTCCACTTCGAGCCGGTCATCTGTGGCGGAGGACAGGAGCGGCGCCAGCGCGCCGGCACCGAGAACGTCCCCACGCTCGTCGGCCTCGGCGCGGCGGCCGTCAAGGCGGCCGCGCTGCTGCCGACGGAGCCTCAGCGCCTGACCACGCTGCGCGATGCTCTCCACGCCCAGTTGAGCCAGGCCCTCCCCGGCCGGGTCACACTCAACGGACACCCCGACCAGCGGCTGCCCAACACCTTGAACGCCAGCATCAGCGGAGTGATCGCCGCCGAGGCCCTGGCAATGGCCTCCGACCTCGCAGCCTCCACCGCCTCCGCCTGCCACTCGGGCGCTCACCGCCCCTCCGACGTCCTGCTCGCCATGGGCATCAGCGAACAGCGTGCCCTCGGCGCGTTCCGCCTCAGCCTCGGCCGCTGGTCCGACGCCACCGACGTCGACCGCGCGGTCGCAGCGATCACCAAGGCGGCCTCGGAGGCGACCCATTGAAGGAGCGCCATGACGGGCCCAGCCGAACGAGAAGCCCTCTACGACGCCTTCGCCCATGTGGGCAAAGCCCTGTCGAACGGCAAGCGACTGGAGCTGCTGGAGCTTCTCGCCCAGGGCGAGCGCAGCGTGGAAGCCCTCGCCCACGCCGCGGACATTCGCCTCACCAGCGTCTCCGCCCACCTGCAGATCCTCAAACAGGCCGGTGTCGTCACCACCCGACGTGAGGGCGCGCGCATCCACTACGGACTCGCAGGCGATGACGTGGCCACCCTGTTCGAGCTGCTGCAGCAGGTGGCACGAGGGCACCTGGCCGAGACCGAGCAGGCCCGGGCCGCCTACATGGGGCCCACCGACACGGTCCCGCTCACCCGGCAGCAGTTGCTCGACCGGATGGACAGCACGAGTATCCGCGTGATCGATGTACGTCCCACGGAGGAGTACACCGCCGGCCACATCCCCGGAGCCCGGTCCCTGCCACTGGCCGAACTGGACGGGCGCCTGGAGGCGTTACCGAAAGACACGGATGTCGTCGCCTACGGCCGCAGCGCCAACTGCGTTCTGGCCCACGACGCCGTCCGCCTGCTCACCGCCCACGGCCGTCACGCGCTGAGGCTGACCGACGGCATCCTGGAATGGCGTGTCGCCCGGCTCCCGATCGAGACCGGGCCCGGCTGAGCATCCGGTCGGTCGATCCCGCGTACCGGTTCGTGGACACAGGCCAGGGCGGCCAGGGCCGGGTGCGGGAAGGCCGCGAGGCGAGATCGAGCGCGGCGGTGGCGGCGATGGCAGTGATCTGGAGGGCACGGCGGTCGAAGCGCCGTACGAGGGCGGGGGTGACGAGGGAACCGGCGACGCCGCCGACCGCGCCGACGGCGCGCATGATGCCGTAGCCGGTCTCCGATACGCCCATGGGGCCGCGGGCCAGCAGGACCAAGGTGGCTTCCCAGGCCATGGTGAAGAAGGTAAGGGCCGCGCCGGTCAGGACGACGGTGCGGATGAAGCGGGCCCGCCACAGCCAGCGCATGCCCGCCGCCGTGTCGGTGATCACCGTGCGCACGACCGGTCCGCGGGTCTCTGGCGGGCGGGTCGGCAGTGCGTGGCCAGCTCCAGCACCGCCACGCACTCCACATGATGCGTCATCAGGAACACGTGCACCGAGAGCCGAAGGTGCAACTGGTCGGCGGGCACGCGACTTGCTGCCTTTCGCTGCCGGAGCCAGTCGGCGAGCCGCTCGCTCTGCGTATCACCGTCCATCCCGTCGTTCCGGCTCATAGGGACTCCACCCCTTCAGATACGCCTTGAGCTCCTCTGGCGTCGGATCGCGCGGAGTCGGCATCCCCGGAGGCCGGTGCAAGGGGTCCATCGCTTGCGCGTATTCACGTGTCCACTTCAGCCAGCGTCCGGCCGATTCCAGCGCCGGCCCGTCCAGGGCGTCGCCCAGCTCGGCAAGACGACGTTCCAGAGCATCGCAGTACTCACCGAGCACAGCGGCCTCCCGCCAGCGACTGGCCTGCTCGCGCAGCACCTCGGCGAGCTGATCCTGCACAGCTCGTTCCTTCGCCTCCTCCATGGCCGCCCGCCAGCGAACCTCACGCTCCACCCTGGTCCGCTCCTCCCTTTCCCTGCCCTGAGCGTCCACCAGCACTCGCGCCTCGATCTCCCCCAGAATCACCCCCAGGGTGTCCTCGAGCACCCTGCTCTTCCGATCTCGCCAGCGGTCCGGCCGGCCGGACCGGCCGTGGTCGAGTTCGACGACGAGACGCGCGGAGCGCTCCGGACTTGTGGACTGCGGGAACTCCTGCCCAACGGTGACCGGGTATGCGAAGCCGTCGACGACCACGTCCACTCCGCCTTCGCGCCGCGAGTAGTACGATCGGCCTTCCTTCACCTCGTGCCCTCGCCGCACCGCCTCGGCAGCCAGGGCCTGCAGCAGCAGGAGTGCCCTACAGCGGAGCACAGGCGGAATCACCAGCCGGTCTTCATCGCCCCTGAGCGCAGCCACAGCCGGATGAGGCGAACTCAGTCGCCCGGGTACCGGGACCGTCGGCGCGTCTGCCTTCGGCCGCTGGCTCCGTGAGTTGGGGTGTGGGCCTTCGGCGAGGAACATCTCCAGCCCACGAGCGCCGAAGCGGGCCTTCTCGATGCGCTTGCCTTGCGGTTCCAGGCCGTGCCGCTTTCGCGTAATTGACGACCCGGCGCCATTCCGCGATTTCGTCGTCATCCGGTTCGGCAAGACGGACGCGCCCCTCGACGACCAGGCGCTCGACCAGCTCCTGCGCCTTCGCTCGTCGAGCGCGGGCGACGGGTCGCTCGCTGTAAGGCACCGAACTGCGCTTCCGGCCCGTGGCTTCGCGCCGCCTGCCGCTTTTCGCCGGCGCCGGAGGCCCGGCGGGCACCGCCTGAACGCCGCCCTCTGCGAACGCCGGGTCGTCGGGATGATGACCGTACCGAAGGTAGAACCGGCCGGCCCCGGTGACCTCCGTATGCACGTCACCGCCACCGCGGCTGACCGTCAGGAGTCCGCGGTCGCGCAGGGCATAGGCCGAGCGCCAGTCACCCGGCGCCCAGGCTCCTCACCGGCCGCGAGCCGCTCCAGAAGCGCGCGCTGCCGTTCGTTCAAGACGGACCACCGATGCACGAGCCCCAGCCCACACCGCGCCCCCTCACCCTGCATAGAGCCGAAAGAGTGGCTGTCGGCAGTGGGAGTCCCCCGGGGCTTTTCTGGGACTTCCGGCTGCATCAACGGGCACGAGCGTGAAACAGCCGAAAGGCCATCTGTGCAGGTCAACGCCCCGCAACCATCCAGCGCAGCAGGTCACGGGCCTCGATGGTCTCTTCCGGGACATCTGAGCAGCGTCGTCGAACGCATGCCGCCGCACCCCGGGCCGGGTGCGGCGGCACCCGAGTGGTCGGGCCACCGAGGCGCGGGAGGTCAATCTGTGGCCCCCATCACGTCCCGTGTGCCTGTCAGGGTTCCGATCGGGATCTGTCAGTCCGTCCTGCTGGACTGAGCACGGCCGTGCGGACCGGGTCCGCGCCGGCCGTCTCGCCCCCACAGGAAGGAACGGCCATGTTGGGCGCCGAACATCCCTGACAGAAGCCCCTGTGACGCAGCTCATGCGACAGGTGGTGTGCGGGGCACCTGCAAAGGTTTCACCCGAGTGCCGCCAAGAATGGCTCAACGCTCAATCATGTTTCCTCAACGCCCGTCCATGATTCAGCAAGGTGAACCGTTTGGGCGCGGGCACGGTCGTACGTTCCTCAGCGTGAACTCCGATGTAACTCCCCCCAGAGCGGTCGGCCATGAGCCGACCGCGTCCGTCGCCGCGCGACCCGTTGTGATGCCCCCCGCCCGGCGCTCGCTCCTGCGCGCCGCACTGACCGGGGCCACGGCCCTCGGCGCAGGCCTCGCCATCGGCGCCTCCCCCGCGTCCGCCGCGCCGGCCGTGGCCCCCACTCTCGCCGCCCGTCCGCGCCCCTCGACCCCCGCCGAGGCGCTGCGCGAACTGGCGGCGGGCAATCGCCGCTGGCGTACCTTCCGTGAGCGGCACCCGGACGAGACGCCCGCCGTCCGGCAGGCGCTGACGGCCGGTCAGGACCCCTTCGCCGTCGTGCTCGGCTGTATCGACTCGCGCGTGCCCCCGGAGCTGGTCTTCGACCAGGGCCTCGGTGATCTGTTCACCGTGCGGTCCGCCGGTGAGGTCCTGGACGAGGCCGTGCTCGGCAGCATCGCGTACGGGCCGCTCGAACTGGGCACGCCGCTGATCATGGTGCTCGGGCATCAGTCGTGCGGCGCCGTGACCGCCGCCGTCGAGGCGGACGAGTCCGGCGAGAAACTGCCCGCCCACATCCAGTACCTGGCCGACCAGATAGCCCCGGCCATCGATCACACCAAGGAGGGCGACGCGCGCATAGACGCGACGATCAACGCCAACGTACGGCTCATACGTTCCCGGCTCGCGGCGGAGCCCGACCTCGCCGCCAGGGTGGCCTCGGGTGACCTGGCCATCGTCGGCGCCCGTTACGAGCTGAACACCCAGAGGGTCCACCGGGTCTGCTGACGCTCGCGCGTACATACACACATACGGCCACGTACGGCCACATGCGGCAGGGGGCGCGCGGTTCATACAGCCGCGCGCCCCCTGCCGTACCGCTGCCTCAGCCCTCCAGCGTCACGTCCTGCTGCCCCGACGCGTGGAAGTGCGGGAGCGGCAGACCGCCGAAGCCGGGGCGCAGTTCCATGAGCGTGGCCTCGACCTGGGCCGGGCCCGGGGCGAAGGTGCCCGGCTCGCGCTTCTCCGAGTTGGTCCAGGCGTGTTCGGCGCCGTCGCAGACCGCACGGGTGCCGCCGATGCCCCGGCGGACACGGGGGTCGCCCTGGGAGACCGAGCTCGACACGAAGACGGGCCCGCTGTTGCTCAGACAGCGGTACGTGCCCGAGAGCGTGATGGTGCCGTCCTCCGCGAGGCGGGCGGTCGAGTCCACCGTGACCTGGTCGTACGGACCGGCCAGGGCGTCCGCGGACGGAACGGCGAGGAGGAGCAGAGCGGCACCGGCGGCGGTGCCGATGGCGGCCTTGCGCAGGGACGGCACGGGCATGGGAGTACCTCCTGAGGTGGGGGATTCCACAGGTACCGGGCAACCGCCTCCACGACAGTGACCATCACCCCTTCGGTGGCGAGTCCGGACCGCCACGCCCCGTCCGGGCAAGGCCGCCTCCCGGCCAGGGAAGGCCGCCGCCCGCCCAGGGCATGTCACCTCCCGTCGCGAAAGGGTCGCCATCCGCCCGAGGCAGCCACCGCCCGTCCAGCCATGCCACCCCCGCCACGAGGAAGTCGCGAACCACCCCGAGGAGGCCGCCGCCCGCCCAAGCACGTCGCCATCCGCCCCGAGGAAGTCACCCCCGCTCCGGAGAACTCGCCCCCCGTCTCGGAGAGGTCAGGGAGTTGTCTGCGTGTTGTCACGCTTCCCGGTCAAGGGTTCCGATGTGTTCGCGGTGGGCGCATGGTCGTATCAGCGAGGTCCTATCCAGAGGCGACAGCAGGGCCGCCCGGCCCTCACTCGGAGGTACGTCATGTGTCACTTCCAGTCCGCGTGTCCGTCCGCCGACAGCTCCGCCCCGCACATCGTCGCGGCCCACCCCGAGCAGGGCTGGAACCTGCTCTGCAACGGCGCGATCAGCTTCGACGACACGGGTGAGCTGCTGCCGGACGGCCGCGTGATCGCCCCGCATCGTGTGAGCTTCGACGAACTGGCCGTCGCGGCCTGAGCACCGAACTGAGCACCGAACTGAGCGTCAGGACGTCTCAGGGCAGTACGGCAAAGCCGTCGAGTTCGACCAAGGCCTCCTCGTCCCAGAGCCGGACGGCTCCGACGACGGCCATCGCCGGATAGTCGCGCCCCGCCAACTCCCGCCAGATACGGCCGAGTTCGCGGACGTGAGCGCGATAGTCGGCGACATCGGTGGCGTAGACGGTGACCCGCGCGAGGTCGGCCGGAGCGCCGCCCGCGGCCCGAAGTGCCGTCAGCAGATTGGTGAGAGCCCGCTCGAACTGCTCGGGCAGTGTGTCTCCTACGACCTTGCCGTCCGCGTCGAGCGCGGTCTGACCCGCGAGGAAGACGACCCGGGCCCCGGTGGCGACGACGGCGTGGGAGAAGCCGGCCGGTGGCGACAGCCCGGCCGGATTGACGCGCTCCACGCTCATCGGACCTCCCTCGCCGCGAACGACTCCGCATACGACTCGGCATACGACTGCGCGTACGGCTCCGCCCGCGACTCCTTGTACAACTCCTTCGCGATCACCGCCCGTTGGACCTCACTCGCCCCCTCGTAGATACGCGGCGCCCGCACCTCCCGGTAGAGGTGTTCGAGGAGATGACCGCGGCGCAGGGCGCGGGCCCCGTGGAGCTGGACGGCCGCGTCGACGACGTACTGGGCCGTCTCGGTGGCCAACAGCTTGGCCATCGCGGCCCGTTGGGGCACGTCGGGGGCGCTGGAGTCGTACGCCGTCGCCGCCGCGTAGACCATCAGACGCGCCGCCTCCGTCCGTACGGCCATCTCGGCGACCTGGTGGGCGACCGTCTGAAGGTCCCTCAGCCTGCCCCCGAACGCCTCCCGCCCCGCCGTGTGTGCGAGCGTCGCGTCGAGCGCGGCCTGTGCCATGCCGACCGCGAAGGCGCCCACGCTCGGCCGGAACAGGTTGAGGGTGCCCATGGCGACCCGGAACCCGCGGTCGGGCTCCCCGAGCACATCGTCCGCCGTCACCGGTACGGCGTCGAAGTCGAGTGTGCCGATGGGGTGCGGCGAGAGCATGTCGAGCGGGGTTCCGGTGAGGCCGGGCCGGTCGGCCGGGACGAGGAAGGCGGTCACGCCACGGGCGCCCGCGCCGGGGGTGGTGCGCGCGAACACGGTGGAGAAGTCGGCCTCGGGGGCGTTGGAGATCCAGCACTTCTGACCGGTGAGCCGCCAACTCCCCGCACCGTCCGGCTCCGCCCGCAGCGAGAGGGCCGCCGCGTCCGAGCCCGCCCCCGGCTCGCTCAGCGCGAAGGCGGCCACCGCGCTGCCGTCGCTCACCCCCGGGAGCCAGCGGGCGCGCTGGGCCTCGGTGCCGTACGCGTGGACGGGGTGTGCGCCCAGGCCTTGCAGGGCCAGGGCCGTCTCGGCCTCCGTACAGGCGTACGCCAGCGACTCCCGCATCAGGCACAGGTCGAGCGCGCCCGAGGTGAACAGGCGGGACAGCAGGCCGAGTCGGCCGAGTTCGGCGACCAGGGGGCGGTTGACGTGGCCGGGGTCGCCCTTCTCGGCGAGGGGGCGCAGGCGTTCGGCGGCCAGCGTGCGCAGTTCGGCACACCGGGCGCGCTGTGCCGGGTCGAGTGCGAATGCGGTCACCGTCGGCCCCTCTCCCCCGCCTGCCATCGGGCTGCCTTCCGAGGCTATCGCGGAATGTTGACTGTCGTCACCAACACGTTACGCTCCGGATTGCGAGCCCACCACGACAAGGGGGCGAATCGCCATGGACCCCAGGCACTCCGCAGGGCCGACGACCTCGGCCCACCTGGACACCTTCGCCCGTGACCATCTGCCGCCGCCCGACCAGTGGCCGGATCTCACCTTCGACCTGCCCGAGCTGCGCTACCCGGACCGCCTCAACGCGGCCGCCGAACTGCTCGCGGGCGGCGCCCCCGGGCGCCCGGTCTTCCGCACGCCCGCCACCAACACCCTGGCCGAGAACACCTGGACGTACGGCCGGCTCCGCACCCGCGTCGACCGCATCGCGCACCTCCTCACCGGCGAACTCGGCGTCGTCCCCGGCAACCGCGTCCTGCTGCGCGGCCCCACCACCCCCTGGCTGGCGGCCTGCTGGCTGGCCGTGCTCAAGGCGGGCGCGGTCGCCGTGACCGTGCTCGCGCAGCAACGGCCGTACGAACTGGCGACGATGTGCGAGATCGCCCGGGTGAGCCATGCCCTGTGCGACGCACGGTCCCTCGACGACCTGGCGAAGGCCGAGATCCCGGGCCTCAGGATCACGACGTACGGCGGGGACGCGCCCGACGACCTGCTCCATCTGCCCGCACCGGACGGGCCGTACCCGGCCGCCGACACTGCGGCCGACGACGTGGCGCTGATCGCGTTCACGTCCGGGACGACCGGTCGCCCGAAAGGGTGTATGCACGTCCACCGCGATGTGCTGGCGATCGCGGACACCTTCTCGAAGCATGTCCTGCGGCCGCGTGCCGACGACGTCTTCGCGGGCAGTCCCCCGCTCGGCTTCACCTTCGGACTCGGCGGGCTCGTCGTCTTCCCGATGCGGGCCGGCGCCTGTGCCCTGCTGCTCGAACAGGCGAGCCCCAAGCAGCTGTTGCCCGCCATCGCCGAGCACGGGGTGTCCGTGCTGTTCACCGCGCCGACGGCGTACCGGGCGATGCTGGGCGATCCGGATGGGCACGACATTTCATCCCTTCGGCGCTGTGTCTCCGCGGGCGAGAACCTGCCGACGGCCACCTGGCAGGCCTGGTACGAGCGCACCGGGCTGCGGATCATCAACGGCATCGGCGCGACCGAACTGCTGCACATCTTCATCTCGGCCGCCGACGACCGGATCCGTCCGGGGACGACGGGGGTTCCCGTACCGGGGTGGCACGCGCGCGTGCAGGACGAGAACGGTGGCCCCGTGCCCGACGGCGAGCCGGGGCTGCTCGCGGTGCGCGGGCCGGTGGGGTGCCGCTATCTGGCCGATCCACGGCAGCGGGAGTACGTGCGCGACGGCTGGAACGTCACCGGGGACACATATGTGCGGGAATCCGATGGTTACTTCCGCTATGTGGCACGCGCGGACGACATGATCATCTCGGCCGGGTACAACATCGCGGGCCCGGAGATCGAGGACGCCCTGCTGCGGCACCCGGACGTGATGGAGGCGGCGGTCGTGGGGCGGCCGGACGAGGCGCGGGGGCAGGCCGTCGTCGCGTACGCGGTCGTCAGGGCGGGCGCGCCGCGGGACGCGGAGGCGTTGCGCGCGTTCCTCAAGTCCGAGCTGGCGCCGTACAAATGCCCGCGGGAGATCGTCTTCCTGGACGCGCTGCCGCGCACGGCGACCGGCAAGCTCCAGCGGTTCCGCCTGCGTAACGGTGGTGACCAGCAGTGATGGTGACCAGAAGTGATGCCGACGATCTAAAATGATCAACGTGTCCGAACAGCACGCACCACGTTCGCTCATCGTCACCTTCTACGGCGCCTACGGCCGCTTCGCGCGCGGCCCGGTGCCCGTGGCCGAGCTGATCCGTCTCCTCGCCGCGGTCGGCGTCGACGCGCCCTCCGTACGGTCGTCGGTGTCACGGCTGAAGCGGCGCGGACTGCTCGTGCCGGCCCGTACGGCGGCGGGGGCGGCCGGGTACGCGCTGTCGCCCGAGGCGCGGCAACTGCTGGAGGACGGCGACCGGCGCGTGTACGCGAGTGCGCCCCCGGAGGACGACAGCTGGGTACTGGCCGTGTTCTCCGTGCCGGAGTCGGAGCGGCAGAAGCGGCACGTGCTGCGCTCCCGGCTGGCCGGGCTCGGCTTCGGCACCGCGGCCCCCGGCGTGTGGATCGCCCCGGCGCGGCTGTACGAGGAGACCCGGCACAGCCTTCAGCGGCTGCGGCTCGACCCGTACGTGGACCTGTTCCGCGGCGAGCATCTGGGCTTCGCGGCCACCGCCGAGGCGGTGTCGCGGTGGTGGGACCTGGCGGCGATCGTCAAGCAGCACGAGGCGTTCCTCGACCGCCACGCGCGCGTGCTGCGCGACTGGGAGCGGCGCGAGGACACCCCGCCCGAGGAGGCGTACCACGACTATCTGCTCACCCTCGACTCCTGGCGCCACCTCCCGTACGCCGATCCCGGACTGCCCGCAACACTACTTCCGGCCAACTGGCCGGGCATGCGGTCGGCGGCCGTCTTCCGGGCACTGCACGAGCGGCTGCGAAACGCGGGGGCACGCTTCGCCGGAGTGGATCACACACCCTGAGTGAGCTTGAAACGTGCACCAGATAACGATTTGATGCACGTAGCGAACCCTCAGACCGCTTGTTCAATCTTCCTAGATTCCTTACTTAGCATCGTGTCGCATGAGTCTGTTGCGCAATCTGAACCGGGCACTCACCGCCACCACCGGGCTCCAGGTACGTAAGGCCCCAACGGCCTCACCTGCGAAGCCGAAGTCCGCGGCGCCCAAACCCGCAAAGAAGGCGCCCACACCCGCGAAGAAGCGGCCCACACCGGTGTACCGATCACCCGCCCCGGAGGATCTCGCAACGGACCGGTTGCTGCGGCAGCCGGTCTTCATCATGTCGTCGGTACGCTCGGGCTCCACCCTGCTGCGGATGCTGCTGGGCGCCCACCCGCGACTGCACGCCCCGCACGAACTGCACATACGGCGCCTGGAAGTCACCTACGGCACCAACCTGTCGCGGAAGGCCATGAACGCCCTCGGCCTGGAGCGCGGCGACCTGGAGCATCTCCTGTGGGACCGGGTCATTCACCGCGAACTGGTCAAATCAGGCAAGGACTTCATCGTCGAGAAGACGCCGAGCAACGCCTTCTCCTACCAGCGCATCCGGGACTGCTGGCCCGACGCGCGCTTCGTCTTCCTGCTGCGCCACCCCGCGTCCATCGCCCGGTCCTGGTACGAGGGCGAGCCCGAAAAGCGCACGTACGACGAGGCCGTGGCCGACGCACTGCGCTATATGAAGGCCGTCGAGAAGGCCCGCCAGAACAGCACCGGCGGGCACACCGTGCGCTACGAGGACATCACCGCCGACCCCGAGAAGGAGATGCGGCGGCTGTGCGACTTCCTCGGCCTCGACTTCGAGCCGTCCATGCTCGACTACGGCAGGAAGGACGAGAACCAGGTGGTCAAGGGCCTCGGCGACTGGCGCGACAAGATCAAGACCGGCAGCGTGCAGTCCGGACGGGAACTGCCCTCCAAGGACGAGATCCCGGAGATCCTGCTGCCCATCTGCCAGGCATGGGGATACATTTCGTGAAGCCCGAGGCCGACATACCCGCGACGACGGCCACGGCTCCGCAGCCGCACGCCGAGATGGACGAGGTCTGGCCGCGTGACGGCCGTATCCGGTTCGTAGGCCGCATCCACGGGCATCGCGGACACCACGGGCATTCCGACGAGGGTGACTGGGAGCTGCTGCTGGTGCGCCGCGCACACGCCGAGCAGCATCTGCGCTATCCCGTCACCCTCCAGGGTGACCGCTTCGAGGCCGAGCTGCCCATCGCCGACCTCGCCGCCGCCGACCACGCGGCCGTCGAGGAGTGGGACATCCACCTCACCGACGGCGAGACCGAGCTGCGGGCCGGACGGCACCTCGACGACATCCGCGACAAGAAGAAGATCTTCGTGTTCCCGAAACAGCGCACCGGGAACCTCAGTGTGCGCCCCTACTACACCATCAAGGACAACCTGTCCCTCAAGTGCCGCACGGAAGGCGCCGTATGACGAACCGTCAGCAGCTCCCCAGGATCCGCTATCTGCTGCTCCACGCGTACGGCCTCGGCGGCACCATCCGTACGGTGATGAACCAGGCCAACTCCCTCGTGGCGGCGGGCTGGGACGTCGAGATCGTCAGTGCACTGCGCCGCCGCGACACCGTGCAGTTCCCGCTCGACGAGCGCGTGAAGATCTCCACGGTCGCCGATCTGCGCCAGGCCAAGCGGTCCTCGGGCTTTCTCGCCCGCCTGCTCAACCGCAAGCGCGACCGCCTGCTGAAGGAGCCCGCCCGGCACATCCCGTCGGGCGAGTTCGGCTACCGGTACTTCAACCGGTACGTCGAGGACGAGCTGATCGCGTATCTGCGGACGCTGACCGACGGCATCCTCGTCACCACGCGGCCCGCGCTGAACTTCCTGGCCGCCGAGAACGCCACGAACGGTGTGATCCGGGTCGCCCAGGAGCACATGAACCACGGCACGCACCGGCCCGACGTGCAGCAGCGCATCCAGGAGACCTACCCGGTCTTCGACACCGTCGCCGTGCTCACCGAGCGGGACCGCGCGGAGTACGCGCAGCTCCTGCCGGGCACCCCGGTGGTACGCATCCCGAACGCCGTCCACTCGTTGGACCAGGTGCCCGCCGACCCCCGGTCGAGGATCGCGCTGGCGGCGGGCCGGCTGTTCCCGCAGAAGGGTTTCGACATGCTGATCCCGGCCTGGGCGAAGCTCGTCGAGACGTATCCGGACTGGCAGCTGCGGATCTACGGCAGTGGCGAGAAAAAGGGCCAGCTGCGTTCGCTCATCGAGCGGCATCACCTCTACAATCACGTCTTCCTGATGGGCCACACCGACCACTTGGACGACGAGCTTGCCAAGGCCTCCTTCTACGTGCTGAGTTCACGCTTCGAGGGACTGCCGATGGTGATGATCGAGGCAATGAGCCACGCACTGCCCGTGGTCAGCTTCGACTGTCCCACCGGCCCCGCGGACGTGCTGACGCACGGAGTCGACGGTCTGCTGGTTCCGCCCGGGGACCCGGACGCCCTCGCCGACGCGATGGCCAAGGTCATGGGCGACGAGAAACTGCGTGCGGACATGGGTGTGGCGGCGGTGCTCACGGCCGCCTCGTACGGCCCGGACGCGGTCCACCCGCGCTGGGAAGCACTCTTCACCGACCTCCACGAACAACGGCCCACGGGTGCCGCGAAAGGAACTCACGCATGACCACGACGTCCAGGGCTCAGGGAGCCACGATCTGGCTCACCGGGCTGCCGAGCGCGGGCAAAACCACGATCGCCCGCATCCTCGCCGGCCGGCTGCGGTCCGAGGGACACCGTGTGGAGGTCCTCGACGGCGACGAGATCCGTCGCTTCCTCTCCGCCGGTCTCGGTTTCTCCCGCGAGGACCGCAACACCAATGTGCAGCGCATCGGCCTGGTCGCCGAGGTGCTCGCCCGCAACGGCGTCCTCACCGTCGTCCCCGTCATCGCGCCGTACTCCGACAGCCGCGAGGCCGTCCGCAAGCGGCACGACGCCAGCGGCACCCCGTACGTCGAGGTGCATGTCGCCACGCCGGTCGAGGTGTGCAGCGAGCGGGACGTGAAGGGCCTGTACGCCCGCCAGGCCGCGGGCCAACTGAAGGGGCTGACCGGGATCGACGACCCGTACGAGCCGCCGGCCGACCCGGCGCTGGTGCTGAAGACCGAGGGGCAGACGCCTGAGCAGTCGGCGGACGCCGTGCACGCGGTACTGGTGACGAAGGGGTTGGCGTGACAACGACATCCGTGGCAACCGAGAACGTGTTCGAGCTCTCGCATCTGGACGCTCTGGAGTCCGAGGCGGTGCACATCTTCCGTGAGGTGGCGGGCGAGTTCGAGCGGCCGGTGATTCTCTTCTCCGGCGGCAAGGACTC